>JAGRMV010000040.1 GCA_020441045.1 Deltaproteobacteria bacterium
ACAGAACACCGGGCCACGGTAGCCTAATTTATAAAGCCTTGGAAGATAACCACTATGATCCAGATGGGCATGGGTTAAGACCACCGCATCGAGCGATTGCACATCGATCAGCGCATCATCACGATTCATCTGACGAAATTGTTTAAAACCCTGAAAAAACCCACAATCAACAAGAATGTTCGAACCCCCAGTTTGCAAGAGAAACTTTGATCCCGTCACCGTTCCAGATGCGCCAAGAAAAGTTAACTTTAACATTACGCATATGTTTATTCCATGATTATGGACGATCGCACAGAAAAATAGTTATACCCTAGGCCCCATTTTTTGCGATCTACAATAAAGTACAACATGGCCTTGAACAAAAAGCTCCTTGCACGTAAAACGAGCAAGTCAAAAATACACGTACTTTTTGCTTACAAGTTTTATGGATTGGTTTCGTCGTTCAAATCATTCAGTAACACCTTGAATTTCCATGTTTTTTTATCATCGATGGTCATGGTGTAATACAATTGATTATTCTCAACAGTATGTCCTAGAATAATACTATTGGCTTGGTGTAGGTCTTCATACAATGCTGGATTGGAAAGATTACCATGCTCTCCATTGTAGATGGTGTATTCAAAAAAAGCGCCACCAGTTACCACTTTTTGATCTTCGAAAAGTGTATGTTCAAAAACTCGTTTTTTTTCCAGCGGGATCCAATCAAGTGAACCGTAATTATACTTAGGTGTGCCTGTCTCAACCCAGCACATACTCAAACTGCTTGCACCGCGTTGGGTTTTCATATTTTTTTCACCCCAAACTGATTGAATATCAGCATACAACACATCGCTTGGGCGAAGATATCTCTGTATCTGAATCAGGTTAATTGCGCCTGTTTCACTGTTTGAGTCTTTTCCAATTCTTACAGTGCAGTACTCATAGTTTCGATCGAATATGAGCCAGTTTTGACCTGGATATGCAGTAGCATCATCAATGGAAGGGAACGTATTATAAGAAGCCGTATAATGCGAGGCAAAGTACAAATCTTCAGTACAGTCTGCTCCTACTTCACAACCATACGTCTCTAGATAACATCCTGAAACATCTTGTTGTGCATGAGTACTTGGAGCAAATATCAGAAACAAAACCCAAAAAATATTTACGATATAAGTGTTCATACACGTTGGCTACACACAATAACGCCAAGAGTCAAGTTGATTACCTATAAAAATTACTTATCTGCGTAAATCCATAAAGTCACAACAATACGCTACCACTGCAGAGAGTACATAGACAGCCATCAAATCTAAGTCAAAATATCGTTTAAAACACATAAATAGCAACTTGCATCGCATCAATATTTATTATAAAAATCAATAAATTAGGTAAAAATATACAAATATTGCACCTTTACTTTCAATATAAAAATTTGATACAATGAGGAGTGGAGAGTACCATGTTTTACAACATGGATTGTTTTTTTGCGGATCATTATGAACATTAGAAATACAGCATATTCTCGGATGGCCGGTATTTCCATCATCGAACTGTTGGTGGCCGGCGTTATTTTTATCGTGCTTGGATCTGCCATCTATACAGTTTTTACCCGATCCGTGCAGCGGGCTACCGAAAATCGACTCGAAGCAAAATCGGATCGTGAAGCGATCAAACTCAATGATAAATTCCAATACGAAATGGAAAATGCCATTACACTGTTTACTGCTGAGAACTACGCACTGCAAGTTGACCGCCCAGTGGGTTGTGATTCCAGTGGCATTACCACAGTCAATTGGGGATTGAGACCGTTTCCCGGCTACGAAAAAGCGCGTTATGATGCGCAGTCAGATTACAATGCCATTGATCCATCGGATCTTACGTTGCTTGATGGTGAAGATCGCGACAGTGATGCTGTTCAGATGGTTTATAGTGCGCGGGATAGCACCTTTAATCGCCTTGCTGTAGATGGGAGCAACAATACCTACCCAACCTCCGGCAATAATCCGATTGTTGTTGAGTCCATTACTGATTTAGCTGTGGGGGATTACGCAGTGATACTTGATTCTGAAATGTCCGATTTATTTCGCATTACATCGATCGAAAATGGTATTTCAGGTGCCTACAATATCTACCACACCAGCCGTTCGTATTGGAACCCCGCAAATTTTACCCACGAATATGGTGAGTACGATCCCAATTCTGCATATGTTTTTCGGGTAGAGATCGCTGATTATGTTTATGACCAAAGTATTGAAACCGTTTTACGAGACAGTCATGTCTACGACGATGGCTTTATGCCAGATACAGGTACCTATGAGGACGGTGGCGCTGCCGCCCAAGCAAAAAACTGGGAGCCCGTACTTACACGTGTCACAGGATTTACCATTACCTACAAAATGTTTGATGGTTCAACCACGCGAAGTCCTGTCATGGGAGTTCTTGGAGAAGGTTGTTTGAATGTGGACTCCTTCCCCGACTGTAGTTGTGTGAATCAATTGGGCTCACCTTCACTGCAATTTATAGATATCAGCATCGACCGGGATGAAATAGGATCAACGCAGATCACCTATTCACCCGTGAGCCTTAAAAAAGTCGATGGCAACTTGGGCAAAAACACTGCTTTGACCGGACCACCTCTATATTTGACTTCTCCTGCATGGGAAAAAACAGCGCATCCTAGCGGTGCAGGATCCGGAGCACAATAAGGAGTGGCTTAAAATATATGAAAAAATTGGTATTACAGCAAAAGCAACTCACCCAAGGCATGGCAGTGGTGGTCGTCTTGATGATCATCATTACGGTCAGTGCGCTGCTTGTCGCCGTCAACAATGACGTCATCAGAGTAACCAGTCTTGGTGGTTTTTTTACCAGGTCGTATGATTTAAAGCTGGAAGCTGAAAGTGGTTTAGAAGTTGGGCGCTCTGAGCTGATTAACATTTCCAGAAACGTGATGGACAACAAGTACGATTCCACCAGCTTAGCAACATTTACCACTCCTGCAAACGAAAGTGATGATCAAGTAGCGCTGGGCTACGTTTATGATGCCAGCCGAAACAGCATCGAACCGATACTAAACAAATCCCGTGGTGGTATGACCCTGCGGGTGTTTTTGTTCCCAGAAGATCCCGATCCTTCGCTTGATTGGTCTGTGGATTCACTCGAATATGATTTAACATTTCCAAAATATTTTTTGATGGTTTCTGAAGCTGCGCACGAGCAGTCGGGTGAAATTTATACAATCGAGCATCGCATAAAAATACGTGAAGAAAGTTACTCAGAGATTCTCTATGGCACCCATGGCGTCGGTCCATTTCCCGTACTTGCAAATTGGGAAAAATATAAAATTGCACCGGGTATTTTTGAAGGCAGAGTGCATTTTGGCGACTTCCCCGATGACCAATTGCAATTTGAAGGTGCGTGGTGGAATGCAGATACGGGTACATCTTGGAATCAAAGCATTGGCGAAGACCCTTCTCAGGAAGAGCAGCTGGCCAATGGTTTTGAATTCAATGACCAAGTCCATTATTTTTTGGGACATGTAAGTTTTGCTGATCCTATTCTTTCAGGTGACGAGCATCCATTTCAAAGACGAGAAACAACCTTGGCCGACGCAAACTGCACAGGTGGATGTGGCACAGGGGAATTTAAAGCCGAAATGTATTTTGCCGAAGGCTACACCGCGAACTATGCTGAGATTCGCGAAGTCCCTGCCTCGTATTATTCTGAGATCGAACCCAAAGCCACCGTAGATTTATCAGCTTTGGGGTTAACCGATGTCTGTTTAAAGATGATCAGCACCGCTGGAGGCGGAAAAATCAAACGCTACAACTGCGCCACTGATGAGTTTCATGCATTTGATCGTTATGAAGACGAATACGATGATGTTCGCAATGGAACCGACAGTGCGGTTGCAACGTATGACACAGACGGCTTGTTTACCTGCTTAAGCGGTAGCTGTAATATTCACTTGAAAGGCATTGTCGACGGCAGCGCGACATTTGTCGGAGATAATATTTATCTTGAAGGTGATATCGTCTATCAAGACCCCGACATCGACCTTATTGGTGTGGTCGCCAAAAACAATATCGTCATTCCTGAAGCTGTACCGCAAACGACAAATCCTTACGATACATTAAAAACCCAAAACAATGTGGATCGATACGATCCATTAGACCCAACCACAGCCAATGGTCAATACCTCAACATTACCAATTTTATACCCGTTGATAGCCTTGGCGACCCAATCGATTTGGATATCGAAGATGACACCTACCCTGCCCAATGGATGGACGAAGGCCTAACATCCATCGGATACGTCAATGCCGCGGCAGCGCTAGATTTGGAAGGGCACTTCATGGCAGCCGAGCATATTTTAATCTCCGGCATTTTCAACCCGGAAATTGACCCTGATGAGGGGAAAGCCATCTGGGCGACTGCTGATGGTGGTCTAACCTATACACAGTACAACGGTTCTACCAAAGACCAAGCGGATTCTTTTTATATGACAGATCCATCCAATCCATCGAAGACAATTGCCAAAACCGGATTGGTGCCTGCTTATTACTACGATGGCTATCAAAAATGGAAAACACCTACTGACACCGCTGGTGCATATGATCAGCATGAAGAAATGCTTCGCGCTTCTGGCTCAGATTTACGTGTACGCGGAAGTTTGAATTCAAAATACAGTTGGACAAGTAATACATTCAACGCATTTGAACAAGGCTTCCGCAGACGCGTTATTCGTCCTGATCCACGCGTACGATTCAGTCCACCTGAGTATTACCCCCCAACCGGGGACATGATCCTCAGCGTTGAATTTCAAAAATCGTATCGTGGTCGAAAACAAAGTATTCCAGCACCATCCTCATAATCGTTATAGAAATAGGCTTCTTACTGATATTGGCGAAAGAACAAACCTTTTTTGTTAAACTTATTGTGCGTGTTGCACAATGCTAACAAAATGCTCCGCATCCAAACTAGCACCGCCGACAAGCACCCCATCAACGTCTTTTTGTTTCATGATGACATCTGCATTGCCCTGGTTGACCGAGCCTCCGTACAGAATCGGTGTCATATTGGCCATGGCTTTTGAATATTGTTTTTCAAGATAATCACGAATAAATTGATGTACTTCTTGGATTTGCCCTGGCTCAGCAGTATCTCCTGTACCAATCGCCCAAATCGGCTCATAGGCGATCACGAGAGCGTCTAAATCATCTTCCACAAAACCGCGCAAGCATTCTTGCAATTGGGTTTGCAAAAAATCAAACGTCTTGGTCGCTTTACGCGTTAAGGCAGATTCGCCAATACATAATACGGGTCGCATTTCGTATTCAAGCACTTGCTTGAGTTTTTGGTTTAAGGTTTGATTGCTCTCATCAAAAATTTCTCTACGCTCGGAATGCCCTACCAAAACATATTCACATTGCACATCCAATAGCATCGCAGCGGAAACCTCTCCAGTATAAGCGCCATGGTCAAAAGCAGAAACGTTCTGCGCGCCTAACATGATGGAACTTTCGTGCAGCGCGATTTCACATGGATGCAGTGAAACAAATGGTGGCACCACAACAATTTCCGCATCTTGCTTGCCAGACAGAAGGTTTTTCAACTCGGTGACCATCCGAATCGACTCCGACACCGTTTTATTCATTTTCCAATTTCCAATAACAATTTTTTTACGCATATGCGTGCATGTATAACAAAAATCCACCCCGGTCAAAATCCCAGTCGATATTCACCTTTTATACTTTGTTACGCGCTGTAAAAGCATTAATAAAAAAACAGTTCTTTTAAATTGTTTTTTAATTGATTTATTAGAAATAATATTCTATTAAAGGGTTATGAAAATCAGCCAAGAAGAAAAAGACCGTAACAAACAGCAGATGATCGACGCGGCTACGACCTTGATTGCAGAGCAGGGTTTTGCCAAAGTATCCTTGCGCGACATCTCAAAAAAAGCTGGCATGAGCCAAGCTTCGGCTTACAAATATTTTCAGAGCAAAGAAAACATCGTTTTTGCTTTTTTTGAACAAATTCAGGAACAATGCCACGAGCAACTTCTACAAATCAATGACTTTCATGATTTTTGTTTAGAAGAACAGCTGCAGTGCTTGATCGAAACTCAGATGACCCTACTGGAGCCATACCGCGTTTTCCTTAACGAAATCCATCATAGCACCATGACCCTGCAAATCTTCCAGACCATGACAGGCATGCAACCTGCTCGCGAAAAAATGTGCGCCATGATTGATGATCTTTATGGCGGTGCCATCGATGCAGGGGAAATTCCTCAGCAGCGCCATCATGCACTGATTGTACGTTTGTTTTGGGATTATTTATTTCTTATTATTTTATATTGGCTTCGCGACAACAGCGCGCACTACACCAACACAACCCAACTGATTGAAAAATCGCTCCTTGTCATCACTGCTATCCTACGCAGTCAGCTGTTAGATAAGAGCACGGACCTGATCAACTTTGTCATCCGTGAGCATGTTTTTTCTTTGTTCGATAGTCTCACACCTGCGCAAACTCCAATAAAAAACAAAAGAAGATTCATGGAGAAGTCCAATGTCAAAAAAAGATGATGCAACTTCCCTTCCAAACCACCCCTTGAGTCGTGGCAAAATCATCGCCAAAACGATCACCCGGTTAGGCACACAATATGCCGGGCATAGGGTAAAACGTGTCCTTGGGCAAAGCAATATCCAGCAAGATCGAAAAAAAATGGCCACGACAACATTCGAAGGCCTTAGCCAGCTTAAAGGCATAGCTTTAAAATTCGCACAACTGCTCAGTATGGAAAAAGAATTGTTGCCAGTCGAATTTCAAGAAGAACTGGCACAAGCACATTATCAGGCCCCTACCCTCAACCGCGCCATCGTTCGCAAAGCCATTCAAAATGAATTTGGCGCAACGCCAGAACAAATATTTATGCAGTTTGATACGCAAGCTTTTGCTGCAGCCAGTTTAGGTCAGGTCCACCAGGCTACACTTCATAGTGGCGAAAAAGTAGCAGTAAAAATTCAATACCCCGGCATTGAGCGCAGCGTCCAGACTGACCTGCGCATCATTGAAACGATGATTTTACCATGGATGAAAAATACAATCGTCTCACACCTATTTCACGAGATGAAAAATATGATGCAGGAAGAGCTCGACTATCAGCATGAGTTGGCACAAACCCAAAGTTTCGCCAAGTTGATTCCATTTCAAGTGGTAAAAATACCTAAAGTGTATCCTGACTACTGCGGGCATACCATCATCACCACAAGCCTCTTGCAAGGGCATCACTTGGATGCATTTTTAGCACGTAGCCCTTCGCAAGCAACGATCAATCGTATTGCGCAGCGGTTATACAACACAGTGATGTATTGCTGTTTTCATCTACGAAAGTTTCATGCCGACCCTAACCCTGGCAATTATATGTTTTGGGACAATGGCGATATCGGCATCCTAGATTTTGGTTGCATCAAGCGCTTCGATACCCAGCAAGCCGATACTCTGATTCAAATGTGGAACGCTGTTCATACCGGTGATTTTGCGCAAATCAAACAAGCCTATGCCGACTTTGGCTATGCCAACTCCCACTTACAATCAAAAGAGGATTTCCATCGCTATTTTGATGCGCACTACGAGCAATTGATCGCACCTTTTGATCAATGGATGTCCGAGCCCCTACAAGATGAAACCTTTGATTTAAAGAAACACCCCCATTTTTGCAACCGAGGCTCTCAGCTGTTTCGCAATGCCATGGCCAATCCCAAATTCAAAATTTTTAATGCGTCGCTGATGTACTTCGACCGAACCTGGATTGGCTTGTTTCGTATATTCGAAAAAATGGGCGCAGAAATCAAAGTACGCAACCCCGCCTATTTTCAAAACCAACAAATCTTAAAGGAGATTGAAGATGAGATGTAAAACCACCACCATCCAAAAACTTGCTCTGGCTTTTTGTATTTTGCAAATACCCATCGCAAGCGCGCAAGAGCAGAAGCATCTTTGCGCAGTAACGGAAGATATTCAAAAACCGGTGCTACAAACTTTGCAGAATCCGGATGTCAAGTTAGCCATCGGTTATCAAACAGACCGCACCTTGATCCCCATCACCGTACACATTGGGCAGGCACTTTATCGCTATTATGATCCAGATACCTTTGAGATCAGAGAAGAGATCATTGATCAAATCAGCAAAGACCACGTACAAATACTGATCGATGCATTAAACCAAGCAACTAAAGATCCAAAATATCCTGATTTACAGTTCTACATATCTGGGTATGAAAAACTGTCATACGCAGATATCGGTACTGAATTTGGCGATGTCACCATTGACGATACCATCAATGATCTAGACCATATCACCACAACCGCTGAAATTACCCGTAAACACAACGTCCCTGAGCGTATCAATCTGTACTTTGTTGAGAGCGTCAAAAACCCATCGGATATATTTCCATCCTGTGGGGTTGCCAGTTTTCCCCATCAGAAGCATCAAGGCATCTTCATATCGACCCATGCCAATATCAAACGCCACACAGATCCAGGCAGTCCTTTCTATTTTGATTGCACCGGTAGCCAAGCCTCGCCGATGCCTGATACTTTGATTCATGAGTTTGGCCATTTTTTTGGTTTGCTCCATACCCATCATAATGGTCAAAACATGCTCTCTTTTGGCGAAGAAGAGCGGGTATCACGTGATCCAGAAGTCAGGAACTGCCACTTTGCCGGTGATGGGCATTGCGACACTGCGGCTGATCCTGGTTTTTTTGTTTTTCCGACCGTCAACAGCCTTTGCCAATATACGGATCCAGATGTTGATCCATTTGGCGATCTCTTTGCCCCACCGATTGATAACTTTATGAGTTATTATCCTGAAGAGTGCCGGACTTCATTCAGCCAAGAGCAGCTGGCCTTTATGGATCGTATCCGCATGTATCGACAAGGCTATGACATGAACCAGATTCTTGGCAATGCCATCACCGGCACCGCCAATAACCCTGCTTCCAAAGACGCAAGCGCCAGTCAATATCCGCGCATCTACTTTGAACAGCGTTTTGGCTTGGACGGTTTGGTTGTTGATTTTACGGTTTATAGTAGTGACGGTAAACTGGTCGATTATGGTAGCGACTTTCTCGATTTTAATCTTTCCACCCAATTTCCCGGTCAAGCCTACTGGGTCTGGGACATGCAAAACAAAGGTGGTCAACCGGTTTCGCCAGGCGTGTATATAATCGCCTTGTCCTGCGATAGCCAAGGCTATCTTGGTCAAACCAAAATTGTTGTGCAGTAACTTAACAAAAACACCGCTTAAGAAACTTGCGATCTGGGCAGGACGCCACCCGCCTCTTGTCCAGATTGAATAACCCGGTCTAGGATAGAAGGGCTTTGAGACCTGGCAACCGTGGGTCTTTTAAAAATTCCAGCGTAGCACCGCCACCGGTAGAGACATGCGACATTTGATCCGATACCCCAGAGCGCTCAACCGCTGCCACTGAATCGCCCCCACCAATGATTTTGACTGCATCCAGTGGAGCAATGGCTTTGGCAATCGCAATGGTGGCTTGATCAAAAGGCTCTTTCTCAAACATCCCCATGGGGCCATTCCAGAAAACGGTTTTGACATCTTTTAAATACGTGGCAAAATGCGCAATCGTCTTCGGGCCAACATCCAGTCCCATCCAGCCATCGGGAATACGCGCGGTTTCTGTGATTTGTACTTCAGTCGCATCGATGCTTTGGGCAATTTGAAAATCACGTGGAAAAAACACAGAGACCCTACGACTGGAAGCTTCCTCCATGATTTTTTTGGCATAATCAATCATGTCAGGCTCGTATAAGGAGTTGCCAATCGGTAAGCCATTGGCTTTTAAAAAGGTGAACGCCATCGCGCCACCAATAAAAAGTCGATCGACTTTTTTGACCAGTTGCTCAACTACTTTGATCTTGTCTGAAATTTTGGCACCACCCAAGATCACCGCATACGGCTTGGCCGCAGATTTGACCAATGGCTGCAAATAAGACAACTCTTTTTCCACCAACAGTCCCACGGCGCAGGTTTCGATTTGCTTGGGCATGCCTGTGATACTGGCGTGGTCCCTATGCAACGTACCAAATGCATCATTGACATACACATCCATACCTTTGGCAAGCGCTTCGACAAAATCTGGATCACAGTTTTTTTCACCTTCGTGAAAACGCAAATTCTCCAACAAGATCAGCTTGTTTTTAGGGTTTTCCAAAAGCTTGCGCACGCCATCGCCAATACAATCATCGGTAAAAATAACATCACAGTCAACCAGCTCAGAGAGCCGGTCTGCCACCGGCAATAGCGAAAACTCTGGTTCGACTTTGCCTTTGGGTCGACCAAAATGTGAAGCCAAAACAACTTGCGCGCCCTGCTCCAACAAATAATGCAATGTTGGAAGCACGGCTTTGATCCGCGCATCATTGCTGACAACTCCATCTTGCAATGGCGTGTTCAGATCTGCACGTAAAAACACCGTTTTGCCTGTAACGGTTATATCCTGGAGAGTGGCGATGTGGCCTTGCTGGAATGGAATCATGGCAGAGATATATAGTCTACTTTTGAAAAAGGAAGAAAGATTTTTTTTGTATCCAAACTGACCTGGTTGTGATGCTGATCATATAGCGCATGAATATTTAGTTGTAATCCCGCTCCTGCTTGCGCGACCACTTCCGCCTCGATGGTAAATACATTGGCCTCTTTTGTTCCCAGTGGCGCCAGCGGCGTCGCCAAAAAAGCCTTTACTTTCTGTCCAACCCAGTTGATTTGTTGATCTTTGCTCATGACACCTTTCTTATATGATTTCGCCCTATTTTACACATCAAAAGACCCGCTTGCATCGATGCATTTTATGAAAAAATACCCAATTGAAAGAAACCAAACATGTAATCAACTCCAATAATCAACAAAACCATGATCAAAACAATTCCAATGATAAACATAATGGGAAATGGTTGTTTGGTGTTCATTCGACTGGGGTCGACATTTTGCAACCGTTTCTTGGCAATATCGACATGATCATCTCGCATATGAAACCCTGACATCGGAAACAAGTGGTTCAAATATTTTTTGACGACCTGTCGAGAGGACTGCGGATAGTGTTTTTTAAGAATGCGCGCCAAATCATCGGCAAAAGAGGGGGCATCTGGATAACGATCTTTGGCATCATTGGATAACACCTTTTGTAATACATCATTAAGCTCTTCAGGCACATCTTCTCGACTTTTGCGTAGCGGCGGTACATTGCATTTGCGAACGGCTTCAATGGTGGCTTGCTCATTTTCACGCAAGAAAAGGCGTTTTGAGACCAAGAGTTCATACAAGACCACGCCAACACTGAATAAGTCGGATCGATGGTCGAGAGGGTCACCATATGACTGTTCCGGAGACATGTAGCTGAATTTTCCGCGAATCACCCCTGGCTGGGTTTGCACGCCTTTGTTGCGAATCTCTGCAATCCCAAAGTCTGCCACTTTGAATTGACATGAAGTGGTCACCAAAACATTGGGGGGACTGATATCTCGATGCACAATACCCAATGGCTGATCATAATGATCTCGTTTGACATGCGCGTAGGCTAGCCCCTCACAAATATCTAGTCCAATCCAAAGCACGACATCAACGGGAAAATATATATTTTTGGTGACTTGCTGCTGCACAACTTCACCCAGCGATTTGCCATCGATCCATTCCATCGTAAAAAAATAAGCATCATGGACTTTCCCAAAATCAAGCAGCTGCACGATATTGGGATGCCGCAATTGAATAACGGTTCGAGCTTCGTCTAAAAACATCTGCACAAACTTCGAATCGGTTAGTAGATTTGGATGGATACGTTTGAGTGCGACTCTTTCATTGGAACGTGTACGAGCCAGATAAATTTCTGCCATACCGCCGACAGCAATTTTTCTTTCAATGATGTATTTTCCAAATCGATTACTCAAACGTTACTTCCCCTTTTGTGATGATAGGCAAGCTATCGTTTTACAGGCCTCTAGTAAATATAAATCATTGAATAGATGAACTAAAATGACCTTTGACGCAAATCAAAGACCCGTGCAATGATTGGCAAGGCAAGACGATACCAGCAGATCAAGCATGCCTATCGCATCGACATGCCACTTGCCTTATTCATCCAAAGCCTGCACGATGATAAACAAAGTTTGGCCCATCTGCACAATATCCCCGGGCTTAAGAACTGTTCTTTTGACTTCTTTGCCGTTGACCAGCATACCATTGGTAGAGCCTTCATCGATAATGGTCATGATTTTAGATGATGCATTGATTTCAATGCTTGCATGCAACCTCGAAATATCTTGGTCTCGAAAGATACAATCCACATCACCACGTCCCAACGATGTTTTCAGGGAAGAAAACATGTATTTTTTGCCTTTGTCTGGCCCCTGGCGAACTTCCAGACCGTACAGCAAACCCTCTCCCTCCTTCTGCTTATTTTTTTTACTGGTCAGCAATGGGCTTGATAAATCCCATTTTGAAAAGCGGACCAATTCATCATCAATCAAAGAAGAAATATCTTTTTGTACAGTTTTGACTTCGCCGATGTTTTTTTGCTTGAATGCTTTTAAATTATCCACAATATTGATTTGAATTTTGGAAAATCCAATTTCGATGACATCCAAATCATTCAGTTTGGCTTTTTCTACTGTTTCACCGTTGAGGGTAATGCCATTTCTGGAGTTCTGATCAATCACAAAGACATTTTCACCATGAATTTCGATATGCGCATGCAGGGTAGAAACTTTTGTATCATTGAGTCTGAACTCACAATTCTTGCGCCCAATGGTCAACACCGGGGACGTCATTTGCATGGTTTTTTGATAATCTTCTCCTTCGATCACCGTTAAGGTAACTTTTACAGGAAGATCATGCATTATTGAAATACCCCCAAAAATGTAATCTTGGTATTACCCACACGTATCACATCATCTTTCATCAGTACTTTGCGTTCGATGCGCTTATCATTGACAAATGTGCCATTGGCCGAAGCCAAATCATAGATGATGACTTGGTTATTGTCTAACCGCTGTATATATGCGTGCTTACGAGAGATTTCAATATCGTTTAGGATCAATTCGGTGCCTTCTCTTCCAATATACACTTTGCTATTAACATACTTTAGCTTCACCGTCTTACCAGAAGCCAAATCAACTTTCACCTTCATGTATTTTTTGTCGGCGATAGGTGCCATGACGGTCATGGTATGTTGGGTTTCGGCAAGGGAAAGATTAAAAAATTCATCGCGCAGCAAATTCCGCAAACCTT
>JAGRMV010000041.1 GCA_020441045.1 Deltaproteobacteria bacterium
AATCTAGTTGCGCGCGCCTCTGGTTGTAAAATTGATGGACCATTTCGGGGTTTTTTTGAAAACCTTCTGGGGTTGCCACTTCTTCTATGGCGTACTCGTCCCAAAAGCCTTGGTTATCTCGAAAAGTACTTAACCCTGATTCGGCTGAGATCCCGGCTCCGGTTAAAATGACAATGTTTTTATGCATAGCAAGTTAAAGATGTACAGGATCTTGTGGAGAAATCAATCATAGGCTTGATTCGAGCTGATATCTTGTGTATAAAGCCCGTCCCATGAGTACGAAAAAAACTTTTTATGTTGTTACATTCACAGATCCGCAAGACGGTGAGGTTAAAACCCTGAAAGCCAAAACAATCTATGATTCGCCATTGGGTATTGGATTTGTACAAATTTCTGATTTTATTTTTGAATCAAGTTTATTGGTCGTCAATCCACAAGCAGAAGATTTAGCTAAAAGATTTAAAGATACGAAGAGTCTACACATATCTCTATACTCTATTTTGACAATTGAAGAGGTCGGTGAAGATCACGAAGGTTTGGCACTCAAAAAAGATCGATCTACATTGCATGTGTTGCCTACACCGCATGGGGCAAAGTAGATACATTATCGATCGTAGTAATTTATTTAGGCTTGACAAAATCTTAATTTAGAATTAGTCTAAAGTTATGAGAAGTTGTTTGACATCAGAAGAAATTAAAACCCGCCTTAGTCTTGCCGGGGTCAATCCAACGGCACAAAGAATTGCCATCTGTCGGTTTGTATTATGCGATGCAGATCACCCAACGGCAGACGATGTAAAAACGTGGGCGGATAAAAATTTTCCTATGGTGTCGAGAGCAACGGTATACAATACCTTAAATACATTGGTGCAAGTAAAAATCTTAAAAGAAGTGCGTGTTTCACATTCCAATAAGGTGATGTACGATAGTAACACTGAACATCATTATCACTTCTTTGATGAAACTTCTGGTAAATTAATTGATATTGATCCTGATAGGGTCGAAGTCAAAGCTGATTTACCAAAAGGGTTTAAAATGCATGAGATGGAAATTGTATTTAAGGGGAAAGTAAAATAGATAACGAAATCTACATAGTAAGGAGATAACCATGACCATTGATATTGGCATTCCAGAAAGTGCGAGAATTGCAGTTGCAGAAAAATTAAATGTTTTTTTGGCAACTTCTTATATGGTACGTGTCAAAACACAAAATTTTCATTGGAACGTAGAAGGACCACACTTCCCGATGCTCCACAGTATGTTTGAAGATCAGTATGATACGCTATCTGGCTCTATTGATGAAGTAGCTGAGCGTGTCAGAATGCTTGGTGAAAGAAGTGTGGGAAGTATGCAAGAATTTATCAAGCATAGTCTAGTTGAGGAAGCTACAGTGGGTGGGTTGACCGAACATGCAATGTTAACACAACTGCACCATGATCATGAGGTCTTGATCAAGTCTGCTCGTGAGTTTGCAGAGTTTGCAGGTGCCCAAGGTGATGTAGGCAACGAGGATTTTTTTACATCACGCATTCAAATGCATGAAAAGGTAGCTTGGATGCTTCGGGCAACGCTGAATGCTAAAAACATGTAGAGATCAGTCATGATCTTTGATGCTTTTTTCTTTGTTTCTTTTGGAGGGCCTGATCGACCTGAGGACATTGAGCCTTTTCTTGATAATGTATTGCGCGGGAAAAATGTTCCCGCGCATAGAAAAAAAGAAGTAGTGGAGCACTACATGCGTTTTGGGGGGAAAAGCCCTATTAACGAACAAAATCAGCATTTGATCGAAAAAATCAAGCAAGCATTTGCGCGCAATAAGATTGATCTTCCCATCTATTGGGGGAACCGAAACTGGCATCCTTATATAGAAGATGCGATCAAGGCAATGCAACATGATGGCAGAAAGCGTGCGCTGGCGTATTTTACATCTTCGTTTAGTAGTTATTCAGGATGTAGGCAATACCGAGAAAATATTGAAGCTGCTTGTGCAAATATTGTAGGTGCTCCTGAGATAGCTAAGCTGCGCATGCCATTTAATCACCCGCAGTTTATTCAGGCGGCTGTCGAAAATATTCAGGAAGCTTACCAAAAATTGTTGCGAGAAAATAGTGAGAAGGTCTTTCTGTTATTCACAGCGCATAGCATTCCTCTTGCGATGAGCGAAAATTGTGATTACGTCAAACAGCTGCAGCATAGCAGCAAGCTTATTGCCCAACATGCTGGATTTAAAAATTTTGATGTGGTTTATCAGAGTCGTAGTGGTCCAGCCCATGTGCCTTGGCTAGATCCGGATGTATGTACGGTTTTACCAAGCATCAAAAACAGGGGATATGATGGCGTGCTCGTGATGCCTCTTGGTTTTGTGACCGATCACATGGAAGTGTTGTTTGACCTTGATGTTGAAGCCAAACAGAAAGCTCATGAGGTAGGCTTAGCATTTTCACGTGCACAAGCTGTAGGTCATCATCCGCTGTATGTCGATATGCTTGTCGATTTGGTAAAGGAACGTCTGGATGAGAGTCCTGTGAAGAAAACATTAGGTGATATGGGTCCTTGGCACGACGTTTGTCCACCAAATTGTTGCCGATATATACCTAAACGGCCTTCTTAAGGTCATTTCTAATGCTTTCTAGGCGTTTTCTATTGGTGCCGAGGTCACTGTAACCAATGCGAGAAGCGGAGCGTATCTGTATTACGCAGTCATCAAGAAGAAACTCTACATCATCTTTAAAACGAAAAATCTTCGTCACACAAACAAAATGAAAATAGTTTGCCTGCGTTTTAAGTAAGGTCGCGTTATATTTTTCTATGAGAAGGGATGGTAATTGCGCAAAAGCTTTTTCTGCATGCGAGCGAGTATAAAATAACATAGGTTGAATGAAGTGTTTCTCATCCTTTTTGAAAAAGGAGCAAACGCAATTGGGTGTTTCTGGACATTCTTTAAGAGTGGTCATATGGTCGATTGTATGCCGTTGATTTTGAAACTCCATATATTTTCTACTATATTTATGACAGGATTGATTTGGTGTATCCAGATTGTACATTATCCATTGTTTTCTCTGGTCGAAGAAAAGAGTTTTAAGAATTATCAGAGTAGCCACCAACGTCGCATATCTATTGTTGTATTACCGATCATGTTATTAGAGCTAGGTACGGGCATTTTACTCATGCTGCAATCTCAAACTTTTGATTGGTATATTACAATGGGTCTTTTGGCATTGATATGGCTATCGACTTTTTTGCTGCAAGTTCCGTGTCATCAAAAACTTTCACATGGCTATAGCGCAACAGTTTTGAAGAGACTTGTGATAAGTAATTGGATTCGAACACTTTTATGGACGGCGCGAGCGTTTATTTTTGTAAGTGTGATGTAGGTCTTGATATGATCTACAATTAGGTATATCCTGTCGCATAAAGTTGCACGCTTTAAAAAATAATGCGGAGATAAAATATGAAAAAAATGTGGATGGGTATTTTAGGTGTTTTGTTATTTGTGTCTGAAACATGGGCTTCGACAACAACTCCTTTGCTAAGTAGTCGTGAGTATACGGTGGGACAAGGTGATGTTGAAGTGTCTTTTTTTGCAAGTCCACGTTTTACAAAAGTTGGTAATGCAAGCTCAGACTCGTTTCAATTTAATTTGGGTGCAAATTATTTCATGACGGATATTCTTGCGCCAGGACTTGATTTTAACTTTGTCAGTGGTGGGGCCGATTCGTTTGAGTTTATTCCCAATATCAAGGCATATTTTCCCATGCAAACGCGCTTTTTACCCTATATGAAGGCCGGTCTAGGATATTCAAGGTTTGCTTCACAAAACTTCTTGGCTTTGGTTTTGGCTCCAGGCGTGAATTACATGTTGAGCAATACTGTCGCAATTGGTGCCCAGCTTAATTACGAGTTAGGCGTCGGAAGCAACGATAATTATCACTTTTTCCAGGTGCCGATTCAGTTTGCGTTATACTTTAGATATTAAAATATGATGGCTAGCCCCTTAAGACTCAGGTTCTTCAGGGGGACGAAACCCTTTTAGGGTGTTTGCGATGCTTTCTAGTTCTTTATGAAAATCGTCCTCTCGAAGTGTTAATGATAGATCTGTTTGATTGCCAGTTTTAAGTTGGTAGATATAGCGTCTGAATGCGATCAGTGGCCCAGCAGAGCGGTGCGTGAGGATGAGTGTGAATAAGAAAAAAATAAACGCATAGAGACTGACAATAAGAATCAATCCAAGAAAAAAGTACTTATAGACTTGATCTTCAATTTTAAGATGTGGATCGATGTAACTTTTCAAAAAACTATAACTGTACAGTGATAGTGTTACGCAGACCAAAAGTAAAGCAGAGACATTCCATAACCCCATGGTAAGTTGATAGGATTTGTTGATAAGAAATCCTTTGCGGTTATTTTTTTCATTCCAAAGTTCATCGCCATATCTATAAATACAAAAAATAGTCAGTACGGTGCCGATAAAGAGATAAACATCGGCAAAATTAAATGCGTATTTTTGAAAAGGTGGGAAGCCGAGGTTCAGAAAGTCTCGAACAAAGCCAAGAAGAGTTTTATCAACGACGTTGCCAATGATGCCTGAAATAAATACGGTTAGACTGATTTTAAACCAAAAAAGCGACTTGTTTTTTAAAAAATATAAAATAACAAAAAATAAAGCAGTTGCGTATCCTCCAAACGTACTAAAGAAAACGACACGAACGAGATTTTTAAATTCAGTAAAAGAGCCAAAGACAAGACCGAAGTTTTTGGCTGGTGTAAAGTTGATGATCCCTAGACGAATAGGAGATTGTAAAGAAAATCCCCACGTCTTTGTCATGAGATCAAACAAGACAAGGCTTGTCAGAACAATTGTGGCGTGAAGTATGGAAAAATTCTTTTTTTGCATGAAAACCTAAATCAATATGCTCGCAATGGCAGCTGTCATTAGACATGCAAGTGTGCCAGCGATCAAAGATTTAATCCCGAGCCTGGCTAGATCTTTTCGGCGTTCAGGGACCAAGGCGCCAATGCCACCTACTTGAATGGCAATTGAAGAAAAATTTGCGAACCCACAAAGTGCGTATGTTGAAATGATGACAGATCTTTCTGATAGGGAGCCCATCACTTCTTTTAGATCGAGATAGGCCACGAACTCATTGAGCACGAGTTTTTTGCCGATCAAATTTCCAACGATCAAGCTCTCGTTCCAAGGAATTCCCAACAAAAATGCGACTGGCGCAAAAAGATAGCCCATCACTAATTCGAAAGAAAATTCAGGATGTCCTACTATGCCACCAACCCAACTAAACAGACCATTGATAAGAGCAATCAATGCAATAAAAGCTATCAGCATTGCCACCACATTCAGTGCCAATTTGAGACCGTCGCTGGTACCAGAAACAGCTGCATCAATAATGTTTTCTGTGTTTTTTGGAAAAGATACTTTGAGAGTACCAGCGGTGGCGGGCTGCCCAGTTTCGGGTACCATGAGCTTGGCAATTGCTAGAGCTGCCGGTGCTGACATGACTGATGCAGCAAGTAAATGCCCTGCATCTATACCCAATCCTACATACGCAGCAAGTACACCGCCCGCAACAGTTGCCATGCCACCTGTCATGAGTGCCATGAGTTCTGAGTTCGTCATGTTCTTGAGATAAGGTAAAATCACCAAGGGGGCTTCAGTTTGGCCCGCAAAGATATTGGCCGCAGCCGATAGACTTTCGGCTCCTGAAGTGCGCATCAATTTCATCATAACGCGAGCAAACAGCTTGACGACTTTTTCCATCAGACCAATATGGTATAAAATTGACATCAGTGCACTTGTGAAGATGATGGTACATGGCACGATCACACCAAAAATAAAGCCAAATTGGCTCATGTCGGCAAGAGGACCAAAAATAAACTTCGCGCCATCCAAAGAAAAATCCAAAATCGACTGAAATCCTGTTTTGATGGCCTCAAATATTGTAAGACCGATCTTTGTTTTAAGAATAAAAAGTCCAAAAATAACCTGCCCAGCAATACCTCCTAGCACAGTTCGCCAAGCAATGTTTTTTCGATCTGTAGATATGCCATACGCAAAAGCAACCATCAGTACCAAACCCAGTAGTGGAATGATTTTATACATAAATTAACTCCATAAAGAATGTAACTATTTGATATTATTGTATAATAAATAGCTTTTTTGTTTTCAAAGTCAACCTAGGGAAGAATGGGGAAAAAGTCAAATGATTCTGTTTTGTTTTGCATGTTTCTTGAAGTTGGTAAAGATCGTGTAAAGAAGGATTTGGATATTTTCTTTCACCAAAAACTTCGTTAAGAGTCCTATATGAGCAAAAGCGAACTTGTTTTAATTGTTGAGGATGATCCTGATTTGGCTGAGATTTTAGATGTTCATTTACAGCAAGAAGGGTTTAGAACAGATATAGCAATCGATGGAAAGGTCGCGTGTGAGAAGGCGGTACATGTACAACCTAACCTCATTTTGCTCGATCTTATGCTACCTAAACTTTCGGGGTTGGAGGTCTTACAGTTTTTAAAGCGACGTAAGGATTGTACGTATATACCAACGATTATTATATCTGCCAAAGATGACGAAAATACAATCGTAGAAGCTTTAAATGAAGGTGCAGAGGATTATATTACTAAACCGTGTAGTCCACGAGAGATGCTCGCAAGAGCTAATGCTGTGATGAGAAGAGCCGCACTGAATCAAGGCGCTGCTGAAAAAGTGCGAAAACTAGATGAGCTTGAAGTTAATTTCACGACACATACGGCGAGTATAGAAGGAAAGGAAATTAAGCTTACCAGGACAGAGTTTGATATTTTGTGGTCATTCATGAAAGATAATAACCAAGTCTTCACCCGCAAAAAACTCTTGCAATTGATTCATGGACCAGGAGTTCATACTGTTGATCGCAATATTGATGTGCATGTTGTTTCTCTACGAAAAAAACTCGGGTTATATGGAAAGAAAATTGAGACAGTTCGTGGTGTTGGTTATAGGATGAGCTTCTAGGTGGTAGATTGATCCGGTCAAAAATATTTCAAAAAATTTTTTTAGGCAGTACAGCTTTGATTTTATTATCAATGCTTTCAGTCGTGGCTGTTTTTTATCGAGCACTAGATGATCGAGTCTATCAAGAAGTTCAAATTTTATTGCAAAGTAAGATTGAGTCGATAGCATATTTTTATCAAGTTAAATCTCCAACAAAAACAAGTTTTATTGATCATACTTTTTTAAAGCGCTTATCTAAAGAAGGTGTCATTCGAATTACGATCATAGATCAAGATGGCACAGTTTTATACGATTCAGAAAAGCAAGCGGAGCTTCTTGAAAACCACTATGATAGACCCGAAATTCAGCAGGCAAGACAACAAGAATGGGGAAGTGCAAAACGTTTTAGCCAAACCATTGGCACAGATTTTTTGTATATGGCGAAAAAAATTACTTTATCTCATCATGATGTGTATGTGCGAGCTGCTAGAACAGTTGAGGTTATCAATAAAGAAATCAAAAGTGTTTTATGGGGGTTGGTTCTTATAAGTTTTTTGATTGCTTTGATTGCATCTATTTTGTTGTATCTGACGATACGGCAGCCTTTTTTACATATTACACAAATTATAGACGCGGCAAGAAAGCTTATGGATGGCCAATATCATGTTCGTGTAAATACGCTCAGAAGTGCTGAAAATGAAATTCGGGTGCTTTCAGAAACGATGAATCATTTGGCCTCCAATCTTGAAACAAAAATTTCATCGTTACAGGATTCTGAGAAAAAACTTGTGGGGATTTTAACGAATTTAAAAGATGGCCTTATTGTTATTGATGAAAGCGATGCCCTGGTTTTTCACAATGAGGTTTGGTTAAAGTATTTTGGTAGTAGCTACATTGCGGCAGGTGGGTTTTTATTAGAGGGAATAAGAAATAAAGAGATCCAAAACATGATTATGAGTGCAAGAAAGTCAAAAGAGCTGGCACAACGTATTGTAGAAATTGAGCTTTCTGGAAGAAAAAAATATTTGCTAATGCAATGTTTTTTGGTTGCACTGAAAAGTGACACATTAACGGTTATTTCTATGTCTGATATTACGGAAATCAAAAGAGCAGAGAAGATGAAGCATGACTTTATAGCCAATGCATCTCATCAATTAAAGACGCCTATCGCAGCGATTCAGGGATATGCAGAAACGCTTTTGGACATCCAAAGTATTTCGGATCAAAAAAGGTCAGACTATTTGAAAAAAATTGTTCAACGGTGTCGGGGTTCGTCAGAAATGATCATGCGATTGCTTACACTTGCGACGATAGAAGATAAATTTACTGGAGATGAAAAAAATGAACAAATTCAGGTTGTTGAATTTGTTGAATATATCATCGAGCAGCACCACACGCAGTTGAATAAAAAAAATATTACAATCGGATTACAAGTACAAAGTCAAGACGTTACCATTGAGTCTTTTCCTGAGCTTTTAGAAATTGCATTAAGTGCGATTATTGAGAATGCAATTCAGTACTCTCCTGAACATTCTGAGATGGTTATCACCATTGATGCTTGGGGTGATCAAGTCGAGATCTCGGTGAAAGATCAGGGTATAGGGATTGATGAGGGTGAGCAAAAGCACATATTTGAAAGATTCTATCGGACGGAAAAAGCACAAGCCACCTATGCCAAAGGCACAGGTATAGGATTAGCATTGGTTTTATTGTGTCTAGAAAAGCTCAATGGTAGCATTGTTGTTGATAGTGCATTAGGCAAGGGAGCCACTTTTACTATTCAACTGCCAAGGAATATAAAAAAATATTTTACAGAATTGGAATCTACGGGTAGCTAGAGGGGGATCTCATGAGATTTTCAAGATTACGAGAATTACCCGTGCATACGTTTTTGTTTTTATCGACTTTATTATCGGTAATGACAACAGTAGCTATTGTATTTGTGCTATTTAAAGAAAGTCTGGTATTTTTTCGTGAAGTATCAGTCTTCGAATATATTTTTGGTACGCAATGGACGCCACTTTTTAAGCCACAACATTTCGGGTTTTTGCCACTTTTGTCGGGTACTTTGTTGATTGCATTGGGTTCTGCAATCGTATCAGTTCCATTAGGAGTGCTAACAGCCATCTATATGAGTGAATACGCTTCAGCTCATATTCGATCGTGGATCAAACCACTACTTGAGATTTTGTCTGGTATTCCTACCGTGGTTTATGGCTATTTCGCGCTGACTTTTGTTACGCCCCTATTGAAAATAATATTTCCTTCTACGAGTGTCTTTAATGCTGCAAGTGGAGCTATTGTTGTTGGTGTGATGACACTGCCGATGATTGCATCGCTAAGTGATGATGCTATGAGGTCAGTTCCACAAAACCTTCGTGACGCTGGATATGCCCTAGGTGCAACCAAAGCAGAAGTATCTGCCAATATCGTTTTTCCAGCAGCACTTTCAGGCATTTTGGCCTCAGTTGTTTTAGCGGTTTCTCGTGCAATTGGTGAAACCATGGCAGTCACATTGGCAGCTGGAGCTACGCCTAATTTAACATTGAATCCGCTTGAAAGTGTACAAACCATGACTGCTTACATCGTGCAGTTAAGTTTGGGAGACACGCCGCATGGCACATTGGAATATCAAACTTTATTTGTTATTGGTGTGACCCTTTTTATTATTACGCTATTTATGAATTTTTTATCAGAGTTTGTGCTGAGGAAATACAGGCAAAAATATGACTAAAGAGCCAGCATCACATGCGTACGCTAAAAACTTAGCGTTTCGTCGAAAGAAAGCGCGCGTGTTTAAGTACATGTGCTTTGCTGCATCTATGTTTGGTTTGGTTTTTTTGTTTTGTTTGTTTTATAACATTTTTTCCAACGGCTTAAGCTATGTCTCATGGGATTTTATCACGCATTTTCCCTCTCGATTTCCGCACAAGGCGGGAATTCAATCAGCCATTTGGGGGTCTATTTGGTTGATGGGCTTGACGGCTATTTTTTCTATTCCTGTAGGAGTAGGAGCCAGTGTATATCTAGAAGAATTTGCGCCTAAAAATACATTTATCAAAATTATTGAAATTAACATTTCGAATTTAGCTGGCGTGCCGTCTGTTGTGTATGGACTGTTGGGATTGGCTATTTTTGTCCGTTGGATTGGATTGGGTCGAAGTATTGTTTCTGGCGCGCTGACGATGAGTTTGCTGATATTGCCGATTATTATTATTGCTTCGAGAGAAGCAATAAAAACAGTTCCTGATTCCTTGCGTTATGCTGCATTGGCTTTGGGGGCCACAAAATGGCAAATGGTGCGTGGCCATGTGCTACCAAGTGCAATGCCTGGAATTATGACAGGGATCATTTTGTCGATCTCACGGGCCATTGGTGAGACAGCGCCACTGCTTGTTATTGGTGCTCTGGGTTTTGTGCCATTTAATCCAAAAGGCCCCATGGATTCGTTTACAGTGTTGCCCATTCAGATTTTTAACTGGGCGTCACGTCCGCAAATTGAATTTCATAAACTTGCAGCAACTGGAATCATCGTGTTATTGGTGGTTTTATTGATGATGAATTCAATAGCCATATTTCTGCGATATAAATTTCAATCAAGAAAGTAGCGATGGAAGTAGAGAATAGAAAAATTATTAACGAACAAGTCAGTCGAATTCGATCTGAAATGAAAGAGGACGTTGCTGTCGAAGGATTGCCTATCATGCTTTCTAAAGACTTGTCACTTCATTATGGAGATTTTCATGCGGTAAAAGGGGCGACCATCCCGGTTTATCCTCAAACAGTTACAGCAGTGATTGGTCCTTCTGGATGTGGGAAAAGTAGTTATTTACGATGTTTTAACCGGATGAATGATTATATTAAGAATGTGAAAATAGATGGAACCATTTATTTACACGATCAAGATATTTATGATGCTTCTGTAGATCCAGTGTCTTTGCGAAGAAAAATTGGTATGGTCTTCCAAAAACCTAATCCGTTTCCTAAATCAATCTATCAAAATATAGCGTGGGCTCCAACCATCAACGGCATGAGCGATAGAATGGATGAGCGTGTTGAAAAAGCCCTTACAAAAGCGGCATTATGGGATGAGGTCAAAGATAAATTGCATCAAAGTGGGTTGTCTTTATCTGGTGGACAGCAGCAGCGTTTATGTATTGCACGTACCATTGCGATGGAGCCAGAAGTGATCTTGATGGATGAGCCGTGTTCAGCACTTGACCCCATTTCTACAGGACGCATTGAAGATTTGATTTTCGAATTAAAAAAGAAATATTCGATTATGATTGTTACGCATAATATGCAGCAGGCTGCTCGTATTTCAGATTTTACGGTATTTATGTATCAGGGTGATGTGATCGAATATGGACCGACAGACCGTATCTTTACCCGTCCCGAGAAAAAACAGACGGAAGATTATGTGCGTGGAAAATTTGGATGACCTGACCACTGGTAGATGCGCTAAATTTTAAGACTGAAAGGACAATATAAATGTCAAAGCACTTACGAAATGATTTGCAACATCTGAAAAAGGAGTTGCTTTTTATTGGGATGACCGTTGAGGAAGCGGTTGAAAAATCTATGCGAGCGTTTCGAAAAGGAGATGTTGATACGGCAAGAAAAATCATTGAAGACGATGAGGTTATCAACGCTAAAGAAGTAGAGATTGAAGAGGAGTGCTTAAAATTACTTGCTTTGTATCAACCTGTGGCGAAGGATTTACGTTTTTTAGCGACAGTGATTAAAATCAATAATGATTTAGAACGTATGGGTGATATCTCTGCCAAAATATCAAAACGTACGATATCTATGGCCAAAGAGCTTCCGATTGAGTTACCCGATCAACTTAAAGAGATGATTCAAGTCACCAAAACCATGGTCAAGGATTCATTGGATGCCTTTTTTAGACAAGATGCATCTGACTCAAGGCAAATATGTAAGCGTGATGTGATCGTGGATAAACTTAATAAAGAAATTTTTCGCCTTGTTCGAGAGAAAATGCAAGCGGATCCGAATAATATTGATCAATACTTGGACATTGTGACAGCAACCAAGAGTATTGAACGTATTGCTGATTTGGCCACCAACATCGCGCAAGATGTTGTCTACATGGTAGAAGGTGAAATTATTCGGCACAAGTTTTTGGATTAGTGTTTTGAAGTCATATGGGGGCATGATCACCGTCTCTTTTCAAATAGCTGTGCAAGTTTTGAAAAGAGACGGTGATCATGCGTCTTATCAAGTGAAATCTCTTGTTAAAAGTTGTTTGGGGTAAAAGGGAAATGGACAAGGCGACGCCTTGGTTGTTTTGTGTGTTTTAATATGGCCTGAGTGATCAAAAAGGTACTTCTTGGTTATTTTGCGATCTATCTTGAGTTAGCTTATGTTTTCATTTTCGAATGTGCATACGGTTTCCATATGATAGGTCATGGGGAACATTTCGAAAGGGGTTGTTTTTTTGAGTGCGTAGCCCAGAGCAATCAGGTCTTTGGCATCTCTGGCCAGTGTTGATGGATTGCATGAGATATAAATAATTTGGTTTGCGCCGAGTTTGGGTAAAAGTTCGATGACATTTTTATGAAGTCCTGCGCGTGGTGGATCGACAATAATTGTTGCAAATGTTCTTTTGTTTTCATGTAGTTTTTGCATGATGGCATCGGCTTTGCCGGTTTGGAATGTTGTCAAATTTTCAGTGCCAGCAACGATGCTTGATTGTTTTGCACATTTGATGGCGGGGTACTGCACCTCGATGCCATATACTTGAAATCCTTGTTTGGCTAGCGCAATAGATAAAAGCCCTGAGCCACAGTATATATCTAAAACTGATTTTTTTTTTTTTTTTACTTGGGCTGTAACGTAACTGACCAATTTACCGGCAACTTCGTGGTTGGTTTGAAAAAATAGGTCTGGACGAACGATATAATCAACATCATTGATTGGCTGTTGTAAAAAAATCGGTTCAAAAAAAAGTGGCATGAGGTCTTTCCCCAGTGCTTGCGAATCATTTTCTTTGATGGTGGTGGTATAAAAAAAATAGGTGCTTTGCTCAAAACGTCGCTCTAGCTCTTTTTTATTAAATGTTTTGAGAACAGA
>JAGRMV010000042.1 GCA_020441045.1 Deltaproteobacteria bacterium
ATGAGCCTGACCACGACGGAAAAGATTCATCGAAATTTCCTTGTCTTTGGTGGTCATCCGTCCATGTACCACACTGATGCAATACTCAGGCGCGGGAAAAGCCCTGGCAATGCTCTCAAGACCATCCTCAAGATCCTTGTAATCAAGTGATTCAGATTCCTTTATGAGAGGGTATACCACATAGATCTGCCTCCCATCCTCTATCTGCCTTCGCATGAAACCAAATACTTTCTCCCGCTCGGCATCAGTGAACGCCATCGTCTTTATCGGCTTGCGCCCCGGAGGCATCTCATCAATGACCGAGACATCAAGGTCACCGTAGAGAGTCATCGCCAGCGTGCGAGGTATAGGTGTGGCTGTCATCACCAGCACATGAGGCGGACAATCACTCTTCTGCCAGAGCTTTGCACGCTGGGCCACACCAAACCGGTGCTGCTCGTCAATAATGACCAACCCTAGTGACTGGTATTTTACATAGTCTTCGATAAGGGCATGTGTACCCACAACCATATCGATTTCACCTAACTGTAGCAATTTGGCAACATGCGCTTTTTCTGATTTTGTCATTTTCCCAACGATGGTGCCAACACGAATACCTACAGCTTTGGCCCATGTTTGCATATTTTCAAAATGCTGATTGGCAAGAAGTTCTGTTGGTGCCATCAAAGCAACTTGATGACCATTATCGATCGCATGAAGCGCTGCCATAAAAGCGACAATGGTTTTTCCACTTCCGACATCACCCTGTAAAAGACGATTCATCGACCTGGCACTTTTCATATCTTGAAAAATTTCATCCAATACTTTTTCTTGGGCTTGGGTCAGCTCAAACGGCAATGTGGATTTTAACACTGCCACCTTTGAACTATCATTGACAAATGCAATACCATCCTTTGCATTTTTCTTTTTTCTTAACCCATAAGCCAAAGCATAGAAAAAAAGTTCTTCAAAAGACAAATGTCGCTTAAGTCGATCTATTTCTTGCTCTGTGAGAATTTTTTTTGGCTGGTGTAACTGTAGCAACACTCTCCACGGCGGCAAAAAGTGATATTTCTTTGCCAGTGCAGGTGGAATGAGTTCTAAACGTTTTTCACAATATTGCAAAACCAGAAAATGCATAATTTTACGGATCGTTTTTTGATAAATGCCCCCCATTTCGGAATACACCGGTACCACTTTGCCAAAACTTAGCGCCTCTGTGCCCCCACTAAATATTTCAACATCTGGGTGATGAACCTCCTTGGTATTTTTATATATTTTGACTTTTCCTGAAACAATAAGCTTTTGATCTTTTTTAAACTTCTTTTGAAAACTGGGCAGGTGAAAGTGAAACCATTTCAAGCGTATCTCTCCGGTTTCATCTTCGAGCATGACTTCAAAGAACCTTCTTTTACTACCCTTATAAAATGTAGGACCCGCATACGTCACGGTACCAACAAAACTTTCTTTCTGACCATCATGCAGTTCTTGGATTTTTTTAATCTTCGTTCGATCTTCATAACGATAGGGGGTTACATGCAGCAGGTCGTAAATGGTAGAAATACGGTTTTTATTCAATACATCCGCTAAAACAGGACCGACACCTTTTGCGTATTGGACGCGCGAAGTTAAAACCATATAAGCATCTTTTAATGTATCTGGATCGTGATAAGGATGATCGCTTTCCTGATATGCAAAGTTCACACTTGGCTCTTGTTTGAATGCTTCGATCTTTGCTACCGCTTTTTTTAATAGATCTTTTTTTTCAAAAACACTTTCATGATCATAATGATCAAAAATGCTGTGCAGATCTTTTAAAAGAGTTTTTCTATCTTCATCTTCAACATGCGGAAAAATTTTTGTACATTGGGTTTGTACGTGCTGAGCAATGTTTTTTACAACATCTGGATTTTGGAATCCTTGCGCCTGCATAAAACGCAATGGCTTTTCAAGAACATCAAGTATATGTACAACTTCTTGCTTCATACCTCTTTTAAAGTTGCCATACCGTAATGCCAAGATTTAAGCTATAAATCCTGCAGTTTATGTACCTCTAGACCACGCTCTTGCAACTGTTGAATCGCATGTGTGGCGGCAGAAGCTCCTTCTAATGTTGTAAAATACGGAATAGATTTTTCTAGTGCTGTTCTTCGAATCGAATACGAATCCTTGATAGATCCTTTGCCTTTGGTCGTATTCATGACCAAGTCAATTTCGTTATTGATCATTTTATCGACAATATGGGGGCGCCCCTCACGGACTTTATTGACCCGCTCAACATGCACGCCCTTGCTTTGTAAAAACTCTGCTGTGCCATGAGTACAGTAAACAGTAAAACCCGCCATTTGGATTTTTTTGGCAATATCAGCTGCTCTTTCTTTGTCATCATTTTTGACGCTCAGAAAAACATTTCCCTTTAAAGGCAAGTGATTACCGGCAGCAATTTGGGCTTTTCCATATGCGACTTCCCACTGCTTGGAAATACCCATCACTTCACCTGTTGACTTCATCTCTGGGCCCAATATTGTATCCTCATTATCAAACTTAAGAAACGGAAACACGGGGGCTTTGACACTGTAATAATCTGGTGTACGTTGATTTTCTAAACGTTTTACATCGAGTTTTTCACCTAAAACGACCTTGACCGCTTCTAACATCAACGGCATTTGCTTTGATTTTGATACAAACGGCACAGTTCTTGATGCTCTTGGATTGACTTCAATGATGAACAAATGATCCCCTTGCAAAGCATACTGAATATTAAGAAAACCCTTCACATTTAATGTCTTGGCAATACGGGCGGTTTTTTCTTTGATTTCTTCAATGATATGTTCGGGAATACTTACCGGCGGTAAAACACATGAACTATCGCCAGAATGAACCCCAGCCTGTTCTATGTGCTGCATAATACCTGCAACAAATGTATTTTCACCATCAGAAATGGCATCAACATCAATTTCAATCGAGTTTTCTAAAAATCGATCAATCAAAATAGGATGCTCAGGAGAAACTCGCACGGCTTTTTCGATATATCGACTTAGCTCATCTTTATTTTCTACAACTTCCATCGCCCGCCCACCAAGTACAAAAGAGGGGCGGACCATCAAAGGGAAAGGTAATTTTTCGACAATTTCATCAACTTCATCAAGTGAATATGCAATCGCACTTTCAGGTTGGTCGATATCAAGATTGGATAATATTTCTCGGAATAAATCTCGATCCTCAGCCTTATAAATTGACTCAGTCGATGTTCCTAAAATAGGATACCCTTTAGATTCAATAAATTTTGATAATTTAAGCGGGGTCTGGCCGCCAAATTGAACGATGACACCATCTGGTTTTTCGCGCTCAAGAATTTCTTCCACGTGTTCTTCTGTCAATGGCTCAAAATAAAGTCGGTCCGAAATATCATAGTCCGTCGATACCGTTTCGGGATTACAGTTGATCAAAATCGATTCAAAGCCTAACTTACGTAAAGAAAGTGATGCATGCACACAGCAATAATCAAACTCTACGCCTTGTCCAATACGATTAGGACCACTGCCTAAAATCACAACTTTCTTTTTATCAGTTGGCTTGCTCTCAGACTCTCCAGCGTAACAAGAATAAAGATAATTGGTATACGACTCAAACTCTGCAGCACAAGTATCCACCATTTTATAACTTGGCTTAATCCCAAGCGTATCTCGCTTGTTTTTTATAACCTCTGTAGTCACACCAAACATATGTGAAAGTTTTTTATCGGTAAAACCTGTCTTTTTTAGCTCTAACAACTGCTCTAATGTTACCGAATCCAAACCTATTTGTTGGTACTTTTTTTCTAAATTTGTAATACGTTGCAATTGGTGCAAAAACCATGGATCAATCCCGGTTTTACGGTAAAGCACATCAACATCAATTCCCCTTATCAGAGCAGCATGTAAATATAGCAAACGCAAGTGTGTCGGTTTTTGAACTTTATCAAGTAGCTCTTTTTCATCCAATTTTTGCATATCGGATGAAAAGCCGTCCATGTTTTCTTCCAATGAATAAATCGCTTTTTGGATTGATTCAGGGAAATTTCTACCCATCGCCATCACTTCCCCAACAGCACGCATTTGCGGGCCCAAAGTGGTCTTTGATTTTTTAAATTTCTTAAAATCAAAACGAGGAATTTTTGTTACAACGTAGTCAATCGTAGGTTCGAAAGAAGCTTTGGTCACTTTTGTAATATCGTTGGGAAGTTCATCTAATGTATAACCCACGGCCAACTTGGCTGCCAACTTGGCAATGGGATATCCAGTTGCCTTGGATGCCAACGCAGAGCTTCTGGAAACCCTTGGATTCATTTCAATGACAATAACACGACCATCTTTTGGATTGATCGCATATTGAATATTGGATCCGCCAGAGTCCACACCAATTTCGCGCATAATCGCAACAGCGTAGTCTCTAAGCACCTGAAATTCTTTATCCGACAAAGTTTGTGAGGGAGCAACCGTAATGCTGTCACCGGTATGAACTCCGACAGGGTCAAAGTTCTCAATTGTGCAAATGACCACAACATTGTCATTTTTATCTCGCATCATTTCAAGCTCGAACTCTTTCCAATGCAAGATCGACTCTTCAATCAAAACTTCAGTCACGGGGCTTGCCTCAAGCCCAATGCGCACCATTTCTTCAAACTCTTTTTGATTATAAGCAAAACTCGCTCCGGCTCCACCAAGCGTGAATGAAGGGCGAATGATGACCGGCAATGGAATGTCTTGCAATACCTGCACCGCTTCATCAAATGTGTGAACAATCTTACTCTTTGCAACAGGTACACCAATTTTTTGCATGGCTGCTTTAAAAGCCTCTCGATCTTCGGCTTTATTAATCGAATCAATACGCGCCCCAATCAATTCAACATTGTATTTTTCTAGTACACCACTTTCATGTAGCTCTTTGGCGACATTTAAACCCGTTTGCCCACCCATGGTCGGCAATAATGCATCCGGGTTTTCTCTTTTGATGATTTTCTCAATCGCATCCGCTGTAATCGGTTCGATATAAGTTGCATCTGCATACTCTGGATCGGTCATAATGGTCGCAGGGTTGGAGTTCACCAAAATGGTGCGATAACCTTCTTCACGCAGAGCTTTTAACGCCTGCGTCCCACTATAATCAAACTCACAAGCTTGACCAATGACAATAGGGCCTGAACCAATTAATAAAATACTTTTGATATCATTACGTTTGGGCATTGCTTACTTCCGTTTGTTTATGTTGAAAATTTGTTGTGTAAATTTTTTCCAAGTCGACATGTTTGTATTGTTCTGAAAACACTTTTTTCGCCATACAATCATGGATAAAATCTAAGGGGTCTTCCATTTTTTTCATGTTCTTTTGCAAAATATGTTTGATCTCCCTAGGATAATGCCAAATCGAGCCAAAAACGACCCACTTTTGCTGGTCTTTGATCAACCGTAGAATCAACCAATCGCCTTTTTTCAGCATCAGCTGGTGATGTATATCAATGTCATCAATCAAAATAGGCGTTTGCTTGACCAAATCGGTACAGGCAAATGCTTCTCCCTTTTTTGCATCAAATTGCACCACACAGAATCGATGATCAATCAACTGTTGCAAAGCCGTTTTTTGCTCTTTTGAGAGCATATCTTCATGCATACGAAGATACAGCGATACAGGTGACAAACCATACATTGGAAGAAAGCGATCGAAAGTAAAATACTCGATAAAGGTTTCAATCCATATTTCAAAAAAAGCGTGGTCAACAAATATTTTGCCAATTTTCGATTCAAACTCTAAACGCGATTTTTCATATTCTGGCTTGAACTCCTGGTAAGAGAAGTATTCTATGACGTCTTGATACAGCTCTCGATACATGCCGCAAACTCCTGAAATAAATAATGTGAATCATGTGGACCAGGTGACGCCTCTGGGTGATATTGAATCGCCAACAAGTTCACATCTTTGATCCGAAACCCTTCCAACGTTTCATCGGACAAATGCATATGTGTTAACTCCACAGCGCCAAACTTGGTATCTATATCTTGTAATGATGAAGCATCAACCGCAAAACCATGGTTCATCGAAGTAATTTCAATTTTTCCTGTTAATAAATTCTTCACAGGATGATTGGCACCATGGTGGCCAAATTTGAGTTTATATGTCTTGGCCCCCAAAGCCAATGACAATAATTGATGCCCCAAGCAAATCCCCATCACGGGAAGCTTGCCAATGATTTCTTTCAATGTGCCAATTGTCGTTCCGACAACTTCAGGGTCACCCGGTCCATTGGAAACCAAAATACCGTCTGGTTGTAAAGCCATGATTTCATGGGAAGAAGTAGATGCAGGTACGACCGTAACTTGAAAGCCTTGCCCAACCAAATTGCGAAGAATATTATATTTGACCCCACAATCAATTACGACCACGTGCGGACGATCATCTGTCGCAACATCTGCTCCTAAAATATCTTGTGACCAAGTATAAGCTGCTTGACAGGTCACTTCATCGACAAGGTTTCTTCCGGTCATTACTGGGGTATCGGCAAGCTTTTTTTGTAGCTCATGGACATTTTCTTCATCAGTAGAAATCAAAGCGCGCATCGCTCCCTGCTCACGAATTTTACGGGTGATCTCTCTTGTGTCGATCTGATCGATCGCTGGAATACCGTATTCCTCTAGGTAAGACACCAAGGAGCGGGTTGCGCGGAAATTGCTATAGTGCTCGGTATAATCCCCCATGACAAAACCTTTAAGAAAAGGCTTTCTAGACTCAACATCTTCAGGACATACTCCATAACTTCCAATATGGGGATAGGTCATCATCACGATCTGTCCGCAGTAAGATGGATCTGTAAGTACCTCTTGGTAGCCTGTCATACCCGTATGAAACACGATTTCTCCGCCCTTCACCGTATGACTTCCCAACGCTCTTCCTTGATAAACTGTGCCATCTTCTAGCAATAAAAATCCTTTTTTCATCACTCCCCACTTCCTAACAACATTTGCAGCAATGCAATACGGGTCCATACTCCGTTTTCAACTTGTGTTTGAATTTTTGATTTTGCATGGTCAGCAACCTCGCTTTGTATTTCAATACCACGATTGATTGGGCCTGGATGCATCACAATTGCGTTTGCTTTTATTTGCGCAAGTCTTTGTATCGTCATTCCATATTGGGCCGTAAAATCAGCTACATGATACGTTTCGTTTGCTTGCAATCGTTCATTTTGTACCCGATGCAGTATCACGACATCCGCGTCTGCAATGGCCTCATCCATATCTTGTTTGATATCAATAGCATCCATCTCAAAATCGTCAACCCACGGAGCAGGTCCACAAAGCTTTGGACATATACCAAAGGCTTTCATCCATTGAATATTTGAACGAGCCACCCGGCTGTGCACGAGGTCTCCTACCATGGTTATTTGAAGGTTCTGTAGCCTTCCAAACGTTTCCCAGACCGTATATGCATCTAGTAATCCTTGTGTTGGATGATGGCAAGAACCTGAACCAGCATTGATCAAAAAACCATCACTGTATCTATCCGCAATTTCAAAAATTTCATCGGTACTTGATCGAATAACAAAATCTTTGATGCCCATGGCTGACAGTGTATAAACCGTATCTAATACACTCTCACCTTTGCTTAAACTGGTATTACTTTCAATCAGATAGGTGGGGCAGCCTAAATGATCTGCCACCTTTTCAAAAGACACTCTGGTACGAGTGCTGGCTTCTTGGAAAATAAGACCTATAGGCCTAGGGTTAGTCGCCTTTTTTATCGCAGCATATCCTTGCGACTTTAGGGCCTGTATTTTCATAAAAAAAAACTGGTATTGCTCGACGGTCCAAGAAGAGAGGTCCAAACAATGTCTCATCTTGGAAAGGTTCATTATAGAACGATCCTTTCCTTGACGTAGTCTTTTTTGAGCTCTATTTCCTTGCCGATCAGCGGAATATAAATGATAGGGCGCCAGGTTACATACACTTGAATCAATTTATCCGTACGTTCTATTTTGATATCTTCTTCAAATAAAATAACGTCATGCTCTCTTTCTGCTTCTCGAATCAAAGTTTCGATCAAGATTTCAGAATCTATGCCTTTACTCTGCAGCGTAATTTCACCCATCACCTCATCCAAATGGGTCCCTTTGACAACAATTGGGAAATAGAGCACACATCCAATAACCAACATAAGAGAAAAAATCAGGGTGGCCGCGTTGATCACAGTACCACCAAAAATTCGGCGTTTCGGATGCACGAGCAAGCTTAATAGCAGAACTTAACTGGTTAAGCAAGCAATCATGGATGAATTATATTTCTATTAATGTGTCGATGCCTTTGAAGTTTCATTATTATCAAAATAGTACGATCGCATATAAGAATCCAAACGATTCTGATAATAGTGCAAATCATCCCGGGGTACTTTTTCTGAATTGATTTCTTTTAGCCATACTTTGGGCACAACACTATCAGATTTTTTGGCTTCAACCACCTGATACCAATTGATATAAAGCTGATCCTGTGTATAATCTTCTAGGCTGTCTCCTTTGGTCACGTCTACGGTATATTCTTTTTCTCGCTGCTGCCTGAACTCTTCTGCGAGTTTTTGGACTTCAGGGTTTGTTTTTTCCAGTTCGACACTGTTGTTGTTATTACCATATATACATGACCAAGGACTTTGGTTGACTTCATAATTTAAAGCCATGACAATTTCTTGCTGGGTAATTTTGCCGCTTGCAATCGCATTTTGTAGGACAGCCTCATATTTTGCCGTTTGACCTTTTTTCGATGTTCTTGTTTGTTGCAACAGCAATTTCCATGCGCCCATGATCACGGCTTTTTTATAAGCCTTACACACTCTATCATCCTCAATTTTAATTCCGTGGGGAATAACAACGCCAGCATGCTCGGTATTTAAAATCATTGGGCGATTAAGTTGCGTTGCATCTCGACGAGCCAAACTCTCTTCTTGATGATCCATTTCGGATCCTAGAAAATACGTAATGGAACCCCAAATGGTTTCAGGCTCCAACACGACCCGGTTGGCAAATCCCATACGCTCTGAGATATTGCCTGCATTCATGGCGCTCCAGGAATCATAGACTTCACCTACCCGATTTTGCATGCTTTGCACCAAATCACTCAGAAGGTCAACATGTTGCCCCAATACCACATCAAAGTTATATCCCGGATCTTTGATTTCATTTGCAGCATCCTGCGACTTTGCACTCTCAAACCGACTGGTGATCTCTTTGCGCTCTCTATACACATTATTAATATGTTTTTTCGCAAGCTCTTGTGAAAGAATATCGAATTGATAGGTTCTATATCTCAACCAATCAATCCAATTGCCCATGGTCACACGAGGAGTAACCTGATAATGGCGCATCAACTCGTCTTTGAACACGCCTCCAGTAAACATAACAATATCCCACATACTCACCGTGCTCATTCGTTTCAAAAAGTCTTTTTCGCCCATATACCTGACGCGAGCATCGGTTTTCATGCCCTCTTGGTTATTGGGGTCCAATAAAGTGTTTTTTACTTTTTTCACCATCGGTGCGAATGCCATTGCAGCTTCCATGATCCTTTTCTGTAACTCATCTGCAGTGCACTTTTCTTCTTTACAACGAGTAATCACTTTACTGAGGTTATACTCCTGCTCTTGCTCTTTGTACTCCTCAAACAAGTCACCAACCCACTGATACCCATCACGAAGTACATCAACACGCTTTGCAAGTTCCTTGTTCACCGCAAAATTATACTCTGCCCAATGGGTACCTGTTTCAGCTTCATACGCTGGTACATCTAAATTTTTGGGCAATCGCACCATATTCAGTCCATTTTTGATCAAACCGGTTTTGTATGGATCGGCGTCGTTGGCCTCAAAATGATCAATACCGTACTTGCTATCAACCTGTTTTTCAGCCTGGTAAAAATCTTGAAATACTTTTGAAGTTGGATAAAGCACAACCAAATTAATATACTGTTCAATACTTTGCGATACATCCAACCATAAACAATCTCTCACCTTGCTACTGTCTTTGATTCCATAACAAGGTTTATCGTAGTTGATTTTTACTTGCTTTCCATGGGCCCACTGTTCAAGAAGATCCATCGAAGCCCCTATACGAACTTCAAGCATCGACTTACGTAAACTGAGCGTAGTTAAGTCGTTAAAAGGTTCTGCTAGCGCCATCTCTACGCCTAGCATGACCACACCTAAAATAACCCCTGCTGGAGTAATTTTCGTCAAATTTTTGGCTGTATTGAGTGTACGTAGAACCACCTGAATGGATTTGCCGGTTTTGGCAGCCAAATAAAGCACCCGAGCACGGAAAACGATAGGTCGCAATACAGCTTGCGCTGCCCAGAAACTGGTAATCTCAATGGCACTTTCTTCAAAGAAACCATCATGATAGCCACCCTCAAAAATCAATTTATTGAGCATAATTGCAACGACAAACCCGACCTGATGTGAAACCATACGAGCCATGCGGTTGTTATTGACCCGAACGCCTCTAGCTTGAGTAGCAATTTTAAACTCTTCATAAATGCCTTCTTCTGCCAGCTCGAGCATCATTTTCTTTTTCAATATATCTTTAAGACCCCAAAACCCAGTGATCGCCATTCTGGTGCCGACATCCCCAAATGCCGCTCCGGCAGAAAAGGAAACAAAACGAACACTTTCTTGAGGAAGATGGGCAAGAAATTTCCATACTTCTATCGACGGCATATTATGGTCAAGGGCTCTACGTGCCACATGTCGGACCACCTGGTGCACGAACAATGCGGCAAAAAAAGTGCCGGCACTTTTGCTGTATTCTTGTGACCATTGTTTGATCCCCATACCAATCGGCCGTTCTCTTTGCACTAGTTTATACAGCTCGGTTAGCATTTCCTCATACGTTGTCTGTACGCGAGGATCTTTCCAAGAGCCAGCTTCCTTAGCAGCGGCTTCAAAAGCCATCATCTGTCTCCAAAGTTCGGCTTTGGCAGTTTTCCATTCAGCCGCATTCGCTTTTGGATCAACGTCCTGTAACATGTCAATTGCCATGCTCATGCCAACAATAATTTCAATCAGTGATGTACTCCCCTCAACAGGCTTAGCCTCTTTGTTTGGACTTTCTTCGACAACCGGGTTTTTATTTCCCGCACCATCAAGACCAGGTGTATCGGTTGGTTTTTTGACAAGTTCCGAATGCTCTCTATCCAACGCATCCATTTTTCTTTCATGCAACGCCACATCAAGATGTCTCTTGAGCGATTTGAATCCTTCTAGTTTTTCTTTTTCTGCTTCTGTGAGCTCAGATGCCTCAAGCTCCTTAATCAATTTTCGAATTTCATCATCGAGATTTTTTGCAGAATCATATGTTGATTCATCAAAACTTTCTTCGGTTAAGTAATCGCTGTATCTATTTAACAATATTTCAAGAACCGCCAAACGTTCATTCAATTCAAGCTTTTCATCATTAGAGTTTTTTTCTTCTAGTGGTTTATTTTGCCCCGGTTTTCCTTCACCCGTTGCAATAGGTCGAGAACCGTCACCAGTTGCTTCCCCTAAAATTTTTATTTTTTGATCTGATAATAAGCGAATCCATCCTTCAGCAGAAATTTCACTATATCTGCCCGCATTATATAAATCCCATGCTTGTTTACTTAACTGACGCTGGTTGCCTGTATTGTGTTGAAAACCCAATTCTGCCAAAATTTTTGATAATTGACTCAAAAGTTGCGCTTTTTCACGTGACATTTGATCGCCACCTTGATTTCCACGCGTATGTACAAAATAAAATAACATTTTAAACATTCTAAAATGCTTCTGCAGAAGTTTTTCTTGTCCACTAATAACCAATCGAAAATGCAATGGAACGTATGTATCGCGAAGCATCATTTCCAACTGCACCGCAAAAGCATCCCATAAGTTTCGCGCACTATCATTAAGGCTTTCAAAATATATGTCCGCTTGATCTATAAGGGAACTTAGATCAAATCCGTTTGAATCAAAAAACGATAAAACATGAGCATGCTGAACAAAAACAGAAGATCCTTCAGCCACTTTAGGATAGTTATTTCTAAGCGTTGTAATATGGTCAAAGTTAAAATTAAGGAAGTCTAATACAATTTCTTCACTCAACTCTGTAAAATTTAAGTTTTTGAAATTTCTTTTCACTCTACTTGGACCAAATGACTCTTGAGATCCATATGGGCTGGTCAGCTCATATATAAAAGACGCTAATCCTCGATAAAAATCCCACTGCAGACTTTTTGCAACATTTTCTGAAAAAACCTTATTCTTAACACCATGTTCAAAAACTTTCTTAGCATTTGTATAAGCTTTTATTAAATCATTTTTAGAAACAAGAGAGGGGTTCTTTCCATGAATACAAAAAATAAAATACAAAGCATTCATTTTTTTCATCATTACATTTTCTGCAAGTTCTTTGTAAATTTCCTTTACTATATCGTTGTATTTATCTGTAAGTACCTTTTCGATAGTTTTTGCATTCGGATCTTCAGCAATTACTCCGGAAAGAGTGGGGGTAAAAGACTTTTCAAAAATCAAATCATAAATTTTTAAAAGGTCAATATTGGACCTATTTTGCACAGACGCCTCTAATTCAACTTTGATGATTTTTTCAATTTCTATGATACGCTTTCTTATTTCACGAACATTTAAATGAATCTGCCCAAGAGCCTCAGCTTCAATAGGGCTACCAGTAAAATCAACATCACTGTATTTTAATTTATTAAATACCCTCTCTAAGATCGCTTCGTTAAGCTGACTGGCATCACTAATATCAAAAAAAGTATTACTCGTCCCAAACGTATAGTTACTTTTCTCACCGAATTGACTATTGAACTCACCAAATTCAGGTGACCAACCGTTCAGCGCTATAAACTTTAAAATTTCAGCAGTTGAATCGTCTCCAATTAAAAAATAGGAAAACCAAAGTGACATTAGAGCTAAATAGTGATTCTGTGAGTGCGATTGCTTAGAAAGTGAACGTATTTTGTCAGAAGTCGTTGCATCTCGATAATGTTTCAGAATATCACTGTCCGGAGCCAATTCTTTACGCT
>JAGRMV010000043.1 GCA_020441045.1 Deltaproteobacteria bacterium
TGCTTTCCTGCAATTGATCTAATGATATGTTGTTAGATTGAAACAACATGCTCATTTCATTTTGATTGTGCGGACCGTTTTGTTCATAAAGACTTTCAGGTGAGTGAAAGTTTTTGATTTTCAAAAAACTATGCATCACAATAAATACAAAGAGCCAGGCGAACACAAATAACTGTAGTTTTTTATGCATATGTTCCTTTATGACTTTCTATGAAACCAAAACAACTGTGTTTTTTTCAGGGAGAAGCTTGAATGTATAAATCCAATCCATGTTTAAAAGAAAAGGAAGCAAGCTCGAGCATTTCATATCCCAGACTTGTGTATGGCATTTTTATGTTCTTGTAAACGTGCTTAAAAAATAAAAGTTGACTTTTGATAATAATGAGAATAGTTATCAATATTAACAAGGTGGGCATCAATAAGCCTACTTTGACTCCCCCTCAATAAATCAAGAGGGAGTAAGTAGTATTCTACTCCCTCTTGATTTTTATGCATGTTAACAAGCCCGTGGGGAATACTTTGGAATGAAATCTGGATAGAGAAGGTACAATGAAAAAAAACAGTACGATTGGGTTATGGTTGATGATAGTGACTTTTCCTTTGTTTTCTTTTGCTGAGCAAGAACAAACAGTTGGCAGTGATACACAAACATTTGAAAATGAAATCAATCAAAAAATCGAAGTATTGGCAGAAGAAGTAAGCAACATCAAGTCAGGTTTTGAACTCTTTCCAAAGGTTGGAGAAGGCAAGTATGGGTTGGCACCTGCAGCATCAAAAATATACCAAGTCGATAAAGGTGTAAGCATTGGGGGGTATGGAGTAATGCTATATGAAAACTTTGCGAAAAAAAATCAGTCTGATGCTGCTTCGGGCACAATTGATCAGATCGATTTTTTACGTAATATTATTTACTTAGGCTATAGGTTCGATGATCACTTTGTCTTCAACTCGGAAATTGAATTTGAACATGGTTCAACCAGCGCTGGTACAGGAAGTGTCTCTGTAGAGTTTGCTTATATTGATTATCTCCATTCAGATTTATTAAATGTTAGAGCGGGGATGATTTTGATTCCCATGGGGTTTGTCAATGAACTGCATGAACCCATCACCTTCCTTTCCACGGAGAGACCTTATACAGAGACGTCGATGATACCATCAACTTGGAGGTCAAATGGCATTGGACTGTTTGGCGGGAATGATGCATTGACTTATCGAGCTTATCTGGTCAATAGTTTAGATGCAACAGGCATAGGCGGTTCACCAGCTGCCGGGTTTTCTTCCTCTGGTATTCGAGATGGAAGACAAAAAGCAGCCAAGGCCGCGATGATGGATGTGGCGTTTACGGGACGACTAGATTTTCATCGTGTGAAAGGTCTCATTATCGGAGGGTCATTTTTTGTGGGCCAAACGGGCCAAGACTTTATTGATACACTTGGTAACCAAGCGGATGCATTTTTAGCAATTGTTGAAGGGCACTTGGATTACCGAATCGAAGGGTTACAGTTTCGTTCTCTTTTCGCGTATTCGTGGCTTACTGACGCGTGGGATGTCAGTCAAGCAGTAGGAGACACTGTTGCCAGAGAAATGTTTGGATTTTATGCTGAAGCTGGTTACGATATTTTACATTTCTTAGACACCAATCAAAAATTGAAACCCTACTTCCGCTATGAAAAAGTGCATAATCAACATCGTATTCCAGCTGGATTGGTCCAAGATCAAGCCCAAAACCGTAATATTTACTCGATGGGATTAAATTATCAACCGATGGATTTGATTGTGGTCAAAGCCGGTTATCAGATTCATCGAAATCAAGCTAGCACGGGAGTTAATCAATGGAATGTATCTTTAGGGTATGTATTCTAATCTTTTTGAGTTTGGCTGTTTGTGAGATAGGGGAGGCTAGAGTTTTTCAAACACCAAACCAGGTTCTTGACTTGATTGCTCCCAAAGGAGCAACATTGGAAAAGAAGTCCATTTTTTTAAGCGATACACAAAAAAGTACTATTGAAAAAAAAATCAAGGCGAAAATAGATTCAAAGTTAATCGCGGCAGTAAAAATTATGCACGATAAAAAGCTCTATGCAACGGCATATATTGACACACATGTGGTACGCAAAGAAACAGAAACATTGTTAGTTGTCATTAAGCCTGATCATACCATTGCTAGGGTTGAAATTTTGAGTTTCAATGAACCTCAAGACTACTTGGCCTCAGGGATATGGTTAAAACAGTTTTCTGATATGAGGATAGAAAGCGCGCATACCAAAAATGCAGGTGTACAAGGTATTCTTGGGGCTACTTTAACATCTAATGCGATCATTCAATCTGTACAAAAAGTAGTAGCGATTTCAGAACTAAACTTATAGAAGTGCCTTGCATGAAAACTCAGGAAAAATATGCAACATGGTGTTTGCTTTTGGGACTTTTCATCTCAGGTCTATCTTATTGGTATTATAAAAAATGGTTTGTCACAGAAGATCCATTTGCCATTACAGGGCATCCGATGCAGACAGTTTCAATCAAGTTTCACTTGGTTCTCGCGCCATTGTATGTAGCTCTATTTGGTTGGATCGCTAAAGGACATATCTGGCCGCGGTATCGTTCTTTGCAAAAAAAAGGCAGAAAAACGGGTATCTTGAACGCGCTTTTGTTTATCGTTTGTATTCTCACAGGATATTATCTGCAACTCTTGGTTTCTCAAACCTGGTCAAATTTCGTGGCATGGGTGCATGTTGGTAGTGGTGTAGTTATAGTGATCTTTTTGCTTTGGCATCAAAGAGTGACAACATGAAAATGATCCGCGCTGTATTTTTTTTGTGCTTGCTTTTTGCGTTCGGGTGTCAAAAAAAACCTGCAGCGTTTGAGTTAAAAAATGAAAGATCATATCCGATGATGGGGTCTATCTTTCATATACAAACCAATACAATATCTTTAGAAGAAAGAACGTTTGAAAATGTGATCGCACGTGGTCAGCAAATTGAAAAAGAAATTACTACATATCATGATCAGAGTGACATTATGCAAGTTCATCACGCAGCTCCCAATGCAGTAAAAGTCGGTAAAGATGCGTTGCATTTGATAAAGATCTCACTAGATTTTATGCACGAATCTAAGGGATATTTCAATCCACTCCTATTCCCGCTGACAAAATATTGGCGTAATCCAGATCTTGTAAAAGAACTTGCTCCAGATGAGATTGAAGTTTTGCAACCTTTGTTTAATCCTCACAATGTTGAAATCAATGGTGATCAAGTTCGATTCTTAGCCAAAGGGATGGGATTTGATTTTGGTGGTATTGGAAAAGGGTATGCACTAGACCGCATGAAAGGGATTTTACAGTCATATCCCAAAGTTTGTGGAATTTTAACTTTGGGACGACAAGTACAGGTTTTTGGGAAGTGTTTTCGCAGAAAATCAGCAGCCTTTGCGGTGGTCTCTCCAAACGAACCGACTAAAATCATAGGGAAAATTTCAATTTCTTCAGGTTCAATTGCGACCTCGAACCAAAATGAGCAATTTAAACACATCAATGGCGTCCGATATGGCCATATTATAGATCCGATGCTCTTCCAGCCTTCAACGAACACTGCAAGTGCAATTGTATGGGCTGGTTCTGCTATAGAAGCAGATATGTGGTCGACAGTTATGTTTTTGTTGGGACCCCAAAAAGGTCTACAATGGCTTGCGCAAAAGAAACTTGATCTGGGAGTACTCTGGCTAGGGCAACAGGGAGTGGTCGCGATATCACCTCAAATGGTAAAAAAGTTTACAGAAATTGGGCCTTGACGTCTCTTGCGAAAATTTGCACAATAGATGCATGGTCAAAACCTTATGGCTTTTTCTGTTTCCAGCAATTTGTTTTGCGCAAAGCAGTCCCTATGTGCCATCGATTGAAAATGGGAAAAAACTATATGAAGATAACTGTACCGTCTGTCATGGTGTGCAAGGCGATGGTAAAACGGCGATGGCAACCATGCTTAAAAAACCCCCGGTTTCTTTTCTCGACCCTAAAATAGAAGAGTCCTTTACACCCCAACATGCGTTTGATGCCATGACTGAGGGGCGTAAGGACGTTGGCATGCAGTCATTTAAAAATTTGTCCAAAAAAGAGCGTTGGGATATAGCCGCATATGTATTTACATTTCGAGATCAAACCTTGAAAGTGGAAGATCCAAGGCCAGAACTTTCCTGGGATGAGAGTAAACTTATGTCTGACAGTCAAATTATCGAGCTATTTCGAAAACGTGGGCTACCAGAAGATAAAGTCATTGAGCAACTTACGCTGATACGTAGCTATCCTCAGTAAGTTGTTTTTATGTTTATGGCGCTCTAAGGTCAATGATGATTTTACTATTTTGACCTTCTTCGATCGTAATGGATTTTTTGACATCATCGAAGTCAGGATGTCGAAGGATAACCTCGTGGGCACCAACTTGTAGAGCGTGGTTTAGAATGGGGCTCGGACCCACTACATCGCCATCGACGATGACTTGCGCCCATGGAGTGGCACTTACACTCAAGGACCCCATTTTGATTTCTTCTTTTTTAAGCTCTATATCAAGTTCTACATAGTTGTTTTGGACAAGCACTTTTTTGGTCACTGTGGTGTAACCTGGTTTGGAAACGGAAACAGTATAGGTTTGATCAAGTTTGAGACCTTCGATCAAATGATTTTGGTTTTTATCATCAAGTTTAATAACAACATCTTGTGGAACAGTATGTATTTTAAGGGTAGCGGTGATTTTTTGCAGTTCGATGGAAAGTTCTTGTTCAGGTTTTTCTATTAAAACATTTTGCGTTATGCTTCGGTATCCTTCTTTTTTGAGTACAAGCTTATAGGATTGGTTGAGTTGGAGATTGTTGATGTTGGCAGGAGTGTTTTGACCCGTGTCTTCGTTATCGATAAATACTTTGACCCCTTCAGGATCGGTGTTGATGGATAAAATGCCTAAAGTGGGTTTTATTTTTTCAAGTTGTAGAGTGATATTGGATTGACTCGGATCGGTTTGAAACTCTTTTTTGATGGGAATATACCCCTGTTTGATGACTTCTAGATCAACAAATTGTTGTGTGGCTAAGATAATTTCCAACGGAGTGATCCCTTTTTTTTCACCATTGATCCAAACATCAGCTTGGCTAGGCATGGATGAAATTGTGAATGTGCTTTGAGCCGGAACTTCGGTTTTAGTTTGGGCACTTTGCTGTGGAGTTGGTTTTTCAGGAGGAGGTGCGCCAATGAGCATAGATTTCATAATATAATAAAGGGAAAAAGCAACTGCGAGCATCAAAGCCATTTTCCCAGGTAGGCCCAATCGATGCATCATGGAGACTTTTGCTGAATGCGCACTGTGTAAGCTGCCAAATTTTGGAGCAGGCGTTGAAAGAATGGTTTGATGGTGTTGATTGTCTTGATCAAGAGCGGAAGCACTTTCCGCTTTTTGAATTTGTTCGTCTGAAATTTTGTCAAGCGCAGCTTTGAGCGATTGGTTTTCGGCTTTGATCTCATCTTTAAAAAGACGTTGTAGAAACTGCGTGACTTGATCTGGCTGAAAATCAGGAAATTTTGCATATAAAAGTTTTGTCAATGCCAGCTGCATGTCTCCAGCGGTTTGGAAACGATCCTCAGGTTTCTGGGCCAATGCCTTGCCAAGAATTTCTTCTAATTCGGGTGGGACTTGGCTGTTTTTTTCTAAAATGGAGGGAATGCTGCAGTTTTTGATATTTTCTAATGTCTGGAAATCTGTTTCTCCTAAAAACAATCTTTCCTTTGCCAGAAGCTCATACAAAATAATCGCCGTAGAGAAAATATCAGTTCGTGGATCTAGCTCGAGTCCCATCGCTTGTTCAGGGGACATATAGGCGAACTTGCCTTTAAGTACACCGGCTTGGGTCCGGTGCAATTTTGATTCTGTTTTTGCGATACCAAAGTCTACGATCTTTACATCGCCTTGGTATGAAACCATGATGTTCTGTGGTGATATGTCTCTGTGAATGACAGAAAAAGCTTGCCCGGTAATGGTGTCTTCACGTTTGTGCGCGTAATCAAGTCCTTTGAGTACTTCTGCGATCATAAAAATGACTACATCCACCGGGATATCGCTTTGTAAGATATAAGACTTTTTTAAAATCGCACGTAGGTCTTTGCCATTAACAAACTCCATTGCAATAAAATAATTATCATCGATTTTTCCTAAGTCGGTTACTTGACAAATATTGGAGTGATTGAGTTCGACAGAAATTTTGGCCTCATCGATAAACATTTCGACGAACTCTTCATCTTTGGACAAATTGGGTAATATTCTTTTGATCACAAGTAAGCGCTGAAAACCACGTACGCCATAAGATTTTGCAAAAAAAACTTCCGCCATGCCCCCGATGGCCAACCTGTTCAATATAATGTATTTTCCATATAAAAATGGCTCAAAAGATCCCATGTTTTTATTTTTCTTTCACAATTTGAACGAGCGTACGCAGCAGGTGTAGTGAATAAATTTGCTTGAAGTCGTTTTGCATACTGTAAACCATTGTAGCACAACCTTGCTTTTATGATAATGAAATGACAAGATTGGTAGCTTCTGTGAATTATACATTTCTAACAAATACATCAGCGCAACTTGATTCTAAATCGGTTGTTACCATTGGCAATTTTGATGGTGTGCATTGTGGACATCAGCGTATTTTTGCAAAAGTGGTAGATATCGCTGCGGCTAAACAAATAACACCACTTGCATTTAGTTTTTATCCACACCCTCGTGAAGTGTTGGGAAATATTAAGGTTGCGCTGATTACCACGGTGCTACAGCGATCCAATAAAATTGCGAAGCTGTTTCCTAAAATAAAATACGGAAAAATTGATTTTGATCTTGCACTTGCACAAAAATCCGCACGCGCATTTTTACAAATATTGATCGATGAGTTTGCTATGTCAGATTTGGTGATTGGAACAACCACCCATATTGGAAAAAACCGAGAGGGTACACCCGAGCGTATTGCGCAATTGGCAAAGAGCATGGGATTTACTTTGCATTTGATTGAACCACTTAAGGTTGGGGAGCATGTCGTCTCCAGTACGCTGATTCGAAACTTGATCACCAAAGGTGAGGTGGAGCGCGTTGTTGAGGTAATGGGCGAGTTTTTTACCACCTCAGGTGAGGTGATCCATGGGCAGCAGCTTGGTGGAGCATTGGGATTTCCTACAGCCAACGTGGCTTGTTTTTCATCACAATTATTACCTGCCAATGGCGTCTATGCTGTATGGGCCTGGGTCAATGGTAAGAGGTATCCAGGTGCAGCCAATTTAGGGTATCGACCGACGCTGGAACAAGATAATGTTACGCGTCATTTAGAAGTGCATTTGCTAAACCAGGAAATGAACTTGTACGGGTCTGATATGACTGTGGCTTGGGTACAAAAAATCAGAGATGAAAAAAAATTTAATAGCTTAAAAATGCTTCAAAAACAAGTAAGTCTAGATGTAATTAAAATAAACAAAATTCTTTCAAAATAACTAACATGTTGAAATATATATTTAAAATTTTTATATTTATTTAACTGTGCTATAATGTTCGAGTACTGGGGATTTTTGCCTGACAAAATTTGTAATACAGGGGAATCGTTGTACAATATGAATCGACTGCTAAAAACGGTGTGGCGTCAAGCGAGTCGGTAATGGAAGAATTGGAGATCTATGTCCTCAAGAATTGGTGAGTTGCTGGTACGATCAAATCTGATTTCGAATCAGCAACTGAGAAAAGCTCAAGAAGAGACGCGAAAAAATGGTAAGCGCTTGGGATATAATCTGACCAAGCTTGGCTATATCAAAGAAGAAGATCTTTCCGATTTTTTGTCTAAGCAGTATGGCGTGCCTTCGATCAACCTAGAAGAGTTTGATATCGAAGAAAGTATTATTAGTCTTATTCCTAAGGACGTTGCCTCTAAGCATCAAGTAATACCAGTCAATCGTTCCGGTGCGACCTTGACGGTTGCCATGAGTGATCCATCCAATATTTTGGCCATCGATGATCTAAAGTTTTTAACGGGATATAACATTCAAGTGGTTGTGGCCCCAGAAGCGTCGATTTCGGAAGCTTTTGAAAGATACTATGAACAACAAGAAGCTTTTGATGATTTTTTGGAAGGTTTTGATGATCAAGGCATTGAATATGTAGATGATGAAAATCTAGATGACATCGACACAGCAGAAGCTGAGGCTGCGCCTGTTGTCAAATTGGTAAACTTGATTTTGACCGATGCTATTAAGAAAAATTGTTCGGATATTCATATTGAACCGTATGAAAAGTCTTTTCGTATACGTTTTAGAATCGATGGTGTTTTGTACGAGGTGATGAAACCACCACTGAAATTGAAAAATGCAATTACGTCCCGGATCAAAATCATGAGTCAGTTGGATATTGCCGAGAGAAGGCTGCCGCAAGATGGTCGTATCAAGCTGAAACTCGGTCCTAAAAAAGAGATGGACTATCGTGTGTCGGTTTTACCAACACTCTTCGGGGAAAAAGTTGTCCTTCGTCTTTTGGACAAGTCGAACTTACAACTGGATATGACCAAGCTCGGTTTTGAGCAAAAAGCTTTAGATGATTTTCTTGATTCAATTCATAAACCATTTGGCATGGTTTTGGTCACCGGCCCTACTGGATCGGGTAAAACGACAACACTTTATTCAGCGTTGGCTGAGCTCAATAAAGTTGGTGAAAATATTTCTACAGCCGAAGATCCTGTCGAGTTTAACCTTGGCGGGATCAATCAGGTGCAAATGCATGAGGATATTGGCCTTAACTTTGCTGCTGCACTGAGATCTTTTTTGCGACAAGATCCCGATATCATCATGGTCGGGGAGATTCGTGACTTTGAAACAGCTGAAATTGCGGTGAAAGCTGCCCTAACAGGTCACTTGGTTTTGTCTACACTGCATACCAATGATGCACCTTCTACGGTCAATCGGCTTTTGAATATGGGAGTTGAGCCATTCCTGGTTGCTTCATCAGTGAACTGTATTTTAGCCCAGCGTCTTGGGCGTAAAATCTGTGAGGATTGTAAGGAAGAAAACAAAGAAGTGCCGCCCCAAACGTTGATTGATGCTGGGATGTCTCCTGAAATTGCCAATACAATCAAGCTTTATAAAGGTAAAGGTTGTTCTAGGTGCAGTGATACAGGTTATAAAGGGCGAATTGCGATTTATGAAGTTATGCCTGTGCGTGAAGAACTCAAAGAGTTTATTCTTAATGGAGCTTCGACAGCTGAAATCAAACGTGAAGCCATGCGGTTGGGTATGAAATCGATGCGTCAGTCAGCACTGTCAAAAATGGAAGAAGGGATGACTACACTTCAAGAGGTATTGAGAGTATCTGTAGCAGATAATTTTTAATAAGGGAGAACAATGGCCACCATACACCAAATGTTAAGACTGATGATTGATAAAGAAGCCAGTGACTTGCATTTGACAACGCAATCGCCACCACAGATTCGTATTCATGGGCACTTGGTGCAATTAAAGGTTCCTGCACTTACGGCAAAGGATACCAAAGAGCTTTGTTATTCCATTTTGACTGATGCGCAAAAACATAAGTTTGAAGAAGAGCGTGAGCTGGATTTTTCTTTTGGGATGAAAGGGTTATCTCGTTTTCGAGGCAATCTTTTTTTACAAAAAGGCAATGTCGCGGGTGTTTTTCGAAAAATTCCGTATGAAATTCCTGATCTGAATGATTTGGGTGCGCCTCCGATTCTTAAAGAGTTGGTCAAAAAGACCAAGGGGTTGATTTTGGTAACCGGCCCTACAGGTTCAGGTAAGTCTACGACCTTGGCAGCGATGGTTGATATTATTAATCGTCAGCGTAATGAACATATTATTACCATCGAGGATCCAATCGAATATTTGCATCCTCATAAAAACTGCATTGTGAATCAGCGTGAAGTCAATTCCGATACAGAAGATTTTAAAACAGCTCTACGATACATTCTTCGACAAGATCCAGATTGTGTATTGATTGGAGAGTTGCGAGACTTGGAAACCGTTTCAGCTGCGCTTAAGATTGCAGAAACAGGGCATTTAACTTTTGCCACCTTGCATACCAACTCATGTGTACAAACCATTAACCGCGTGATTGATGTGTTTCCTGCTCACCAGCAAAATCAAATTCGATCGCAACTTTCTCTTGTGCTTGAGGGGGTGATGTCACAAACCTTGGTGCCAAAAGCCAATGGTGATGGAAGATGTTTGGCGGCTGAAGTCATGATTCCAAATCCAGCGATTAGAAACCTGATTCGAGAAGATAAAGTCCATCAACTTTATTCACAGATGCAAATTGGACAAAGCAAGTTTGGTATGCAAACCATGAATCAGGCCTTGTATGATTTGTATGCAAGGCGTTTGGTTTCTATGGATGATGTGCTTTATCGTTCACAAGATCCAGAAGAATTACGTCACATGATTGATAATGGTGGTAGTTTACCACAGCATGTTATGGGCAACTATGGAAGCAAAGGAGGTAAATAACAATGCCAAAGTATCAATGGGTAGGTGTAGATCGTTCTGGTAAGACGATCAAAGGTGTTCGTGATGCTCCAGGCCAAAGTGCTGTGGCAACATGGTTGCGTAGTCAACAAATACGGCCTAGGAAAATTGCAGTTAAAGCTCAGTTGTTTTCAAGCTTGAATAAAACGGCTAAAAAAGGCGGAAAGGTAAAATCCAAAGACATCGTTGTTTTTGCAAGGCAGTTCGCTACGATGATTGATGCGGGGTTACCTATTGTGCAGTGTTTAGAAATTCAAATGAGCCAGCTTGAAAGCCCTGCTTTTAAATTTGTTCTCAAAGAGGTAAAGGCAGATGTAGAAACGGGTTCGACGCTTGCAGATTCCATGAAAAAACACCCCAAAGTGTTTGATGATCTTTTTGTGAATTTGATCGCTGCTGGGGAGATAGGTGGTATTTTAGATACTATTCTTTTGCGTTTGGCCGCTTATTTAGAAAAAATTATGAAGCTTAAAGCCAAGGTGAAGGGAGCATTGTTGTATCCTGCGATTGTTATGGTGGTGGCTTCCGTGGTTGTGGTTGTTTTGATGGTCTTTGTTATTCCGGTTTTTGAAAAAATGTTTAAAGATTTTGGGGATGCAGAACTTCCGGGACCGACCAGAATGGTCATTAATTTTTCAAAAAGTTTTAAAGATTATTTGCCGTTTGGTATCGTTGCGTTGATTGTCATTGCAGTTGTATTTCAGCAAGTGTACAAAAATCCTCGAGGTCGTCTCATGATTGATAAGCTCACCTTACAGCTACCTATTTTTGGTCCGCTTTTACGAAAAGTTGCAGTTGCTCGGTTTACAAGAACACTTGGCACCATGTTAACTTCAGGTGTGCCGATATTGGATGCATTAAATATTGTTGCAAAAACGGCGGGTAACAAAGTAATCGAAAATGCACTCATGCAAGCTCGACTTTCCATCAGTGAAGGGCAAAATATTGTTGATCCACTTGGAGAAAGTAAGGTGTTCCCTTCGATGGTCGTTCAGATGATTGGTGTTGGTGAAGCAACTGGGGCCATGGATGCAATGTTATCAAAAATTGCCGATTTTTATGATGATGAAGTTGATACCGCAGTAGATGCACTCACTTCAGCTATTGAACCTGTCATGATTGTGTTTTTAGGTGGTTTGATTGGTGGTTTGGTTGTGGCGATGTATTTACCTGTATTTAAAATGGCTGGATCACTTGGTGGGTAAACAATATTCTGCGTTCTTGCTGTGTAAAGGTTGATGATGATTGCTCTTGTAGCAGACACTGAAAAAGAATTTTTTCAAAATAAACTCGAACAACGTGTTCGGGTCATTCAAGTCGTTCGGTTTTTTATTGCAACAGCTTTCCTGTTAGGCGGTATTATCTTTCAACCGGAAAATGCATGGCAATCTCAAATGTTTAGTATGTTTATCTATGCTTCTCTGGGATATTTTCTCTATGCAAGTTTATTGACGTTCTTATATTTGTTCGACTTGGTGGATGTTTCGACTTCATATATGATTGTTCAGATTAGTTTCGACTTCTTCTTTTTTACACTATTTATTCTTTTTACAGCTGGTGTGGACAGCCAACTCAAATATTTGTATTGGCTTCTCATTTTTTATACGGGCATTATTTTTGATCTTGAAGGAGCGGTTTTATCGGCAGTGATTACCGGGTTTTTGTTTGCACTGCTTGCCAATATCCATTTTTTTATAAACCATATTGAAAGTCTTGGTTTTTTACAGAGTCTTATTGTGAGTGAAGAGCGTATTCGCGTAACTTCTGTGATTACAAACTGTTTTGGTTTTATTTTATTTGGCACTGTATCAGCGATGATTGGAAGAATTTTAAACAGAGCAGATTTTGAAACGTTTTCAAAGGTGCAAGAAGTAGAAGTGCTGGAACAGAAAATTCAAAAATCTGAAAAGTTTGTTGAAATGGGACATATGGCTGCAAAGATTGCGCATGAAATAAGAAATCCACTTACTTCGATCTCAGCATCCATTGAAATGCTAAAGTCAGATTTTCAAGTTCCGGAAAAAAAAGATCAATTATTAAAAATTGCTTCGAAAGAAGTAAAACGATTGAATGTATTGATCGAGGATTTTTTGCATTTTGCCAAACCTGAAGAAAGTCCATTCAAACCGACGTTGTTATCAAAAGTGCTATCAGAAACGGTGACCATTTTTCAAAATGGTCACCCTGATATTATGATGGACTGTCAGCTTACTGTACCGCATGAGAAAATGGTTGATTTAGATGAAGATAAAATACACCAACTTTTTTGGAATGTTTTAAATAATGCAGCTGATGCAATGGATGGTCATGGTAGGATCAATGTTGACTTTCAAGAAACTACACCAAATCGATATACGGTAATGATAAAAGACCAGGGGCAAGGCGTTGCTGAAGGAATCAAAAATGCTTTTGAGCCATTTATAACTACGAAAGAAA
>JAGRMV010000044.1 GCA_020441045.1 Deltaproteobacteria bacterium
TGCGGCTTGGATTTATTTACGCAAAAAGCAAAAACCGTTTCTTGAATATGCTGATATTGTGATGTTTGGGTACATCCCAGGTTGGTTTTTTGGCCGTATTGGCTGTTTCTTTGTGCATGATCATCCTGGTCGTTTGACCGACTTCTTCTTAGGGGTTAAGTTTCCAGGCGGTGTTCGACATGATCTAGGTCTGTACGATGCGCTACTACTTGGATGCATTTGGCTCACTTTGATTGTGGCGAGCAAGCTTGTCAAAAACAAACCCTTTCATGGTTTTTATATGGCTTTAACATGCTTGATCTACGCGCCAGGACGTTTTTTCTTTGATTTTTTACGTATCCAAGAGTCCAGAATGGGGCAACTCACCTTCGCGCAATACGTCTGTATTGGGGTTTTCGTACTGGGAGGGTATTTTATGGCCAGAGGTTTTAACAAGGCCAAAGCATAATTACGTGTCTTCGATCAACCCCAAAGATATTCTTACCCTTTTACAAGATACACACGGCTTAAGTTTTGCTCAGATTTGCAAAAAGCTCGCAGCAGAGGGCAAACAGAAAGATCAAATCAAAAAACAACTCAAAGCACTGACCAAAACTGGGCAAATCTACCGGAGAAAGGATAAAAAATTTGTCGCCTCCCAGCCAACAGACCATGAAGAAATTGTAATGGGTCAAATTGAAATTCATGAAAAAGGATTCGGTTTTGTTATTCGTGAAGATGGACAAGGTGATGATATTTTTATCCCGGGCAAATATCTTAAAGGCGCGGCTCACCATGAGCGCGTCAAAGTCAAAGTCATTTCAAACCCTACGGGTAAAAAAAGTGAGGGGCGGGTCATTGAAATCATCACAGAGCAAAATAAACAATGGCTTGGCGTCGTCTTTTCATTTGAACAGCAATGGTTTTTTTGCCCATGGGGTCAGCGCAAATCTCATCTTATATCGCAACAAGATGTAGAGCACTTTGCCTGCCAGGATAACGATATTGTGCTGGCAAAATTACATCAAGGCAAACGCCAAAAAGACTCTTTTGCAACTCTTACCCATAAACTTGGTCATATTGAAGATCCCAAAATTGACTCTGAAATGCTCATCCATGAATATGACATAGAATATACATTCTCTAAAGCTGCTATTGCAGAAGCGCAGCACCCAACCGACAAAGATATTTGTCTAGCGATTCGCCAAGATCTTAACCACTTACCTTTTGTGACCATTGATGGAGAAGATGCCAAAGACTTTGATGATGCGGTCTATATGGATACAAACAATCACCTGTGGGTTGCGATTGCCGATGTTAGCCAATATGTGCATGCTAATTCAAAGCTGGATATCGAAGCCTGTGGACGTGGCAATAGCTTTTACTTCCCAGATCAAGTTGTACCGATGCTACCTGAGAACTTAAGCAATTTTTTGTGTTCGCTCCGTCCTGATGAAGAAAAACATGCCATGGTGGTCGAAATTGCCTTTGACAAAACCTTCCAAACCCAACTTATCCAAATCATCCCTGCTCGTATTACGTCGAAAGCACGACTTACCTATACCCAGGTCGATCAAATGCTCAATGGCAAGGTTCCCATGGATGATGCCTACAAAGATTCACTGACAAGGCTCTCAAACCTAACAAAACAGCTCCAAACAACAAGACAAGAAAATGGGGCTATTGATTTTGATATGCCAGAAATTCGTTATCATGGATATGAACTAAAACCACATAAAGTACAGCGCAATCAAGCCCACCGCCTCATTGAAGAATGCATGCTGGCCGCCAATGAGGTCACTTCCAAATTTGTCGATGAACATGGCTACCCTAATATTTACCGTGTGCATGAGCCACCCGATCCACTCAAACTGGCCGAGGCGGTTGAATCTCTACACCAGATTTTAGGCGTTGAAAACCGGTGGCAGACGCCCCAAGATGCATTTGATATCCAAACCATCATGCGGGATATCCATGACCATCCGTTTTATACCCAGATCCAGTATCTTTTTTTGCGGGCGATGTCACAAGCGCGTTATGACACTGAAAAGCTCGGTCATTTTGGGCTCGGATTTGAATACTATTCTCACTTTACTTCACCCATCCGCCGCTATGCAGATCTGACCTTGCACCGCTTAATCAAGCGCATTTTACTCAAACACGATCTACACAAACCACTGTTTCCAAGTACTTATCAAACACTGAATAATGTTTGCCTACATGTTTCCAAACAAGATCGAAAATCACTCCAGGTCGAACGGGATCTCAAAAAAATCAAAGGCATTCGTTATATGCAAACCCAAACAGGAAAAATTTTTGACGGCGTTGTTTCCGGGGTTTTATCGAAAGGTGTATTTATCGAAACCTCCCCCTACAGCATTGAAGGCTTGGTCACAGAATTTGAACTCAAAAAAGCAGGTTTTCGCTATCACCAGCAAAGCAATCAATTTCGTGGCAATAAAAAGACCCTATCCTATGGCAGCAGCTTGCAAGTCAAGGTATTAGAAACCAATCTCTTTAAACGGCAGTTGAATTTCAGCATAGATGTATGATACTTTCACCCATGCTTTATAGAATGCTATTTCTCTTCGTTGCCGTTATTTTTTCTACTGTTTCTACCCAGGCGCAGACCTGCCGCATTGACACCATTGATGTCATTGAAACCTTTTCGTATACACCAGTCGACTTACATCAAATCAAGCAAAATGATTTTTTATCATGCATCCATGGGCTCAATGAACCGGTCATCTTCCAAAATGGTCAATTTATATCCGGAAACCAACTGTATCCGTCATATGCAGGTCCTGTAAAACATGATGGTGATTATCTTTGGCAAAGATATCTTGATGCATCCGATTACAATTACGATAAAACCCAAAAAAGTACTCGCCGATTTTATTATATGAAACGACATCACACAGATGTCATCGGTCATAAAATGCATCCAGATTTAAAATCTACTTTTACCCTTACACTACGTGCTTTTATGCCCATCCGCGACTATGATCATAAAAAAGAGCAATGGGATGAAAATCTTTTTTCCCATCGAGCCCCCATTGATGCAATCAGTGTTTTGGCCTCTCGTACAGATGACTTAGACGGTTATACTTTCCCAAAAGATACTTATTTCCAACGGTATTTACATTGTTCGTTTACAGATAGTTCACGCTATATTTGTCAAAACAACCAGGCTCAGGATTTTTTTAAACGCAATATGCGATTGGACCAAATCGCAACCCAAAAAATGGAAGGCAGAATCTGGCAAAGTGGCGTTTACGGACCTTCACATGCAATGAAAGATATTTTAGGATGTGCAACCAATGCAGAGATTTTGGACAATGAGTGGCCAAGCAATCAACGCAATCTACTTGGGGCTGTCTATTATGACCCACCATTGCCATTTGCAGCACTGATGAATAATGTCGATCATCCAGAATTTGAGCTTGTGGTTTACTTTAACGGTGGTGATAGTTCAGGTAGTTTAACCCGAAAAAAAAATACACAAGAAAAAATCAAAAAGAACCCCAATTATCTCCCCAAACATTGGTACGGGTCTGATATGGACGATTATATTGGCGCTGTGGTGATTCCAGCCAATACACTGAAAACGATGAAACAAAATGCCTTCGCCAAGCACACGCAACCTTTAGGAACCTCAGAACAATCCGAAAGGTTGATTTTTCCAATGATCAATTTTCAAGACCAGTTAGATATGATCGCTATCTTTGAAGTCGTTTACACCCCTTGAGTATCAACACATAGGTGCTATGATTGTACATATACTTCTCGACCTGTTTTTCGATAGGCCTCAAAAACTACACGCAAATCTAAAGCTGCTTGTATATGATCATAAGAAGGTTTTTTTCTTCCTTCCAAACATTGTAAAAAATCATTCATCATGGCTCGACGACCACTTTGATCTTTGAGATCGCAGATTTGAAAACCTCTGGACGATCGCAAGTATAAGCCATTGGACTCGAAAATCAATTTGCCTTTTGTGCCATCAATGCGACTGTGTTGAAAAACACCTTTAAATATATCTTTGGTTTCCCAGGAATAGTCAATTGTCGCCTTGACTCCACTTTCATATGTCAAATACAAATGACTGGTGCGTTCAGGCTGCGTATGCATAGGAAAATCCGCTTCAATTTGTATCGGATGCTGCCTGTGCATCAATGACGAACATAGTGCGACAAAATGGATACCGCCTTCAAATAGTGCGCCGTACTTGCCTTTCCAGCCTAGAGATGCTTGGGTAAACATTTTGCGGATATGAATATTTTGGATATCTCCAATCGCGCCTTCTTCAATTGTCTTTTGAATGACCGTCAGACTTGGCTTGTAGTGATAGTTTTCGGCCACCATCACAAAAAGGGATGGATATTGCTCAGCGGCATGCATTACTTCTTCCAACTGTTCAGGCGTTATAACCATCGGCTTTTCAACCAATACCGATTTACCTGCCTCTAAGGCTAGAAGAATTTGGTCACAATGCACTTCTGGCGGAGAACACAAAACCACAGCATCGATATCATCGCAGGCCAACATCTCTTGATAGGAAACAAACGTCCCCTTGCCACCAAATTGCTGACAAAAGTCTTTCGCACTTTCTAATCGGCGCGATTGAAAATACTGTCCTACTTGTCCTTGTAACATGGTTGCATGCTTCTTGGCGATTGCGCCACAGCCGACAAAGCCAATATTGTTCATGCCTGATACCCTTCCAATTGATGACAAACGCGCAGCGCATTGGCCGCGATAGTAAGCGACGGGTTAACGCCCGCCGAAGTCGGCATAAAACTACCATCTAAAACAAAGATATTGTCATATCCGTGTAATCGACAGTCCAAATCCAATACGGATGTGCGCGCATCCTGGCCAAAACGTGCCGTACCGACAGCGTGGGAAAAACTATCAATTTTTCGAACCATAAACCCAAGGCCACCAGCTTTACGTAAAATACGCTTGGCCGCTTTGACCAAAATTTTGTTTCTTGCAATATCCGATTGCAGATATTGATGGGTCACCCGCGTGTTATACATACCATACTGGTTTTTATCAGCAGCAACCTCGACTCGATTACTCGCAAGCGCTTGATCTTCAGTAATACAGAGCAGGTTTTGGATATAACCACGTAAGAGCTTGGTAATATTTTTGATTCCAAATGGGACAAAATATGGCAACACCTCTTTAGGCGGCATATAAATATCCTGAATCACCCCGGCGGCAAGACCCGATTGCGCCCGATCTTGTTCATACAAATCACTGATTGCCACCTGTTTATGAAAAACATTGGTAGGATTGGTTTGATACGGAAATAAACATCCGACCACACTGTTGCAGTGTCGCATTAGGTTTCTGCCAAGCTGGCCTGAGACATCATGCACCTTTGATCGCAGCAGCAAGGCGGCTGAGTCAATCGCACCAGCGCAGACAATCACTCGGTCGGCTCTATAATGTTCGAATTTTTTTTTGCGCTTGGCAAAACCTCGCACACCGACAGCCTGCTTGCCCTCACATTCGATTGTATCGACAATAAACTCGGTTTCGATATGTAAAAGGTCTTGATCTGCACGACGCAAAAAACAGGTGACCGCCTCATTTTTTGCTTCCAACTTACAGGGAAAACCATCACAAGTGTTACACGCGATACACAGCGGACGCTTTTGATTGGATGTATTGATGGCCATCGGAATCCGAAAAGGCTGCAGGCCCAATGCCTTTGCTGCTTCTACAATACGCCTACTTGGCGCTGCCAATGTTGATGGCCGATAGGGGTAATCACTTTGCATCGATGGCATATGCGGATCCCCAAGTTTTTCACCGTGCACTTCAAGCAACGCTTCAGCATGGCTGTACCAAGATGAAAAATCGTCATAGGATAGGTCCCAGCTGGCAAAATCATTTTCGCGGAGACGAAAACACGCCCCGCCATAAAACATGGTTTTTCCGCCCAACACTTCCTCTTGACCCTGAGGCTGGTAGGACTTTTGATCGTATTGCTTTATCGCTATGGGGCGGTCAGATTTATAACGGCCTTTGACCAGAATTTCTAATCCATTCCAATCTTTTTCATCGCGCTGGATCATGCCACCTGCTTCTAGCAGCAGCACACGTTTGCCTACCTTGGTAAGCGCGTACGCAGCTGCACTCCCTCCCATACCAGAGCCAACAATGATATAATCAAATACTGCAGAGTTCATAGACATAGCTTACAACCACACCCAGAATAATGACCCAGGCCGCATAATGAAAACGTTCACGATGATCTAGGTATTTTTGGATCTTCACTGTATCAGGTTTAAATTTTCCTGACATATTACGTAAGATATAGGTTTTATAATATTCCACCAAAAACCGTTCTAAGCCAATATTCATAAAAATCAAAAAACCCATGGAAACCGGACCTAGAAAATAAAATAGCGGTGAAAACACAAGCAATACAAAACCCGAACGCTGAAATTTGATCCAATCAAAACCTTCAAACGGTGCATCTTTATAGGCACCACCAAAAGCCACTGACAAACCAGTCAAATAAGAGACCACACAAAATTGCCAAAATGAGACCATTTCGATCTTGATAAAAGTGATCCCTATGATCAACGCAACAAATAGTAACCCAACCGCATAGCGCAGAAGTTCACTATGGACATACTTGCCAAAAAAAGACATCCTGGAAGGAATAAAGTATTTTTCTTGATCTTCGCTGCGAAAAAAGCCTTTGTATATTTCGCTGATAAAGCGTTCGACCCCCATCACCAAAAAAAACAGCTGGGTCCATAAAAGTGTGGCAAGCGGTTGTTGTTTGCTTACATCCAAATACAACACGCCATAAATCAGCAGACTAAAGTAAATACTGCGCGGAAATGTTTGGGGTTTAAAAGTTTCATAAGGCGAATCTTTAAATGCGCCCCATAAACTTGTATACAAACCAGAAATGGCCGATACGCATAGATGAATCAAAATAGTCATGGTGAGCACGTTATAACTGATCTATGGCGTTGAGCAACCTTTCAAGCAAACTATGATGACCTAGAATTGGTTTTGCGCAAATCCCAATAATGTAACATGGCTGGAATCATCATAAGGCCTGCTACAATACAAGAAACCTCTCCAATAAAGGCCAGCCATCCAAAAGAAACCATGGCTTGATTTATACCTTGCGTTAGTGAGAGATAGCCTATCATCGTCGTCATCGAACAAAGAACAATCGCGCCGCCCGTCGTTCGAAGCGCAAAAAGGACTTTCCCTACCCCCTCAAGCTGATAACGATGATACAAGTTGACGGCATAGTCAACCCCAATACCAAAAGTAACAGGTAGTGCAATATAGTTAAAAAAGTTTAATTTGATTTGATAGGCAGATTGAATACCAAGGAGCAAAATCGTCGAAAACAGTAGGCTACTGACGATGACCACAATTGCTTTCAGATTCCGGAAATACAAAACAATCAAAAGCACAACACACAGAAAGGACAGCAAAGAAACAATCGGACCGTCTCTTTTGATGGCCTTGAGCAAGTCAGAAAAAATCGGATAATCCCCTGAGATACTCACCTGACTACCATCTTTGAGTTTGATGTTGGTGAGGACATCGGTGTGTTTGATGAGCTGCTTACCATTGCTGATATTGGATTGTTTGTTGGAGTAAACAAATGCCAAACGCCCCAAACGACCATCTTTTTCTTGGTATTTTCTGCGAATGGTCTCAGGAAGACTTCCCATGGTGATTTTCTCATAAGTTGCCGATTGATTGAGATCATCAATATCTTTTTTATACTTTTTATAAACCGGCTTGATGGTGTCATCGGCCAGAAGTTGGCGAATATTGCCTAGCAGCTGCATTTTTTCATCCTGCTCCTCTGGGACAAAATCCTGCAAGTTTTTACATGAAGAAATGGTTTTCTGGTACGCCGGCACGTCTTTTTCTAGCTCCATGACCGTTTCACAAAGCCCATCAACTTGTGCTTCACGATCTGCCAAGATAATTGACGGATTCAAACTTTCTCCAAAAACCGATTTCTTTCGTTGATCACGGGCCTTCTCCTGAGCTGTTTTTTCGTATTTATTTTTAAGGTTAGAAAAATCATATTCCAAAGCCGTGGGAATAAAATTAATCGCCAATATGCTGGCTGTCATCAAAGTTAAAACTGACGCTACTACCACAGGCCGATACCGTCTCTGAATCCATGCCTCTAGTTTTGTAAACACACTTGACCAGTTGCCTGAGACTTTTTCAGCGGTTTTATGCATGGGCACATATTTTTCGCTCAGGCTTAGGACAGCTGGAATAAACGTATATGTGGCAATCCAACAGAAAAGCATCCCCGCACCACCGATAAAACCAAACTCAGACATCCCTTGTATTTCTGATTCACTCAAAGCAATAAAGGCCACACTGGTGGTGATCGCCGCTGCAAAGGTAGAAAAAAATGTTTTTTGCACAGCCAGTTCAATGGATTCAAGGTATGGGAGTGACTTACGACGCTCTTCTAGATACCGTGCCAGCAAAAAAATCCCGCTATTGACCCCATTACCGACAATGATACTGCCTAAAAAAGCCGTTTGCGAATTCAGTGAGCCAATAAAAACTTGCGCCAATGCAAATGTCCAAATAGAGCCGACGGCTAGTGCTAAAGTTAAAATCAAGATCACCCGCACGCGACGGAAGTACAGATAAAGGACCAATGCAACAAAGAACAAACACAACCCTAAAGTCTGCACCATATCCTGAATCAACTGCTCAAACTGGCGCAAAACTTTTAAGAATTTACCACTATATGAAACTTGAATAGAAGGATGGTATGAAGTCGGATTGACCTGATCAACCACCTTCGCAATGACCTGTGCAAGTTCTTTCGAAAATTTGGTTCCAGTCGTCGCTCCAGAGGGGTGAATCAAAACGACCGCTAGTTTTTTATCATGTGAGAATAAGTAACCTTTGTAGTATTTTTCCTGCTCTTGGGTCTGGCTACGGTATTTTTCTTCAATATCGGATATATCAAAAACAACTTCCTCTTCTTCTAGATCGAAAAAGAAGGGGTTTTGAATCATTTTTTCGTATTCAATTTTTTTTCGAAGACGCTCTTCAATGTCCCGTAGATCATTGGTATCGAGATATAAGTATTTATGAGCTTCAAAAAATGCTTTGACATCGTCAATACGATAATCAACAATGCGCACATATTTTTCGGGTAGTTTTTTAAGTGCGATCACCAAATCATCAATAAACGCTATCATGCTTTCGGGGTCGTCACCTTCGATCACAATTTCGTGCACCCCAACACCACCGACTTTTTCTACGATTTTATTTAAGGATACAACACTGGGTTTGTTTTGTGGCAACAACCGTTTGAAGTCACTCATTAATTTGAGGTTCAAACATAACAACAAAGAGGGCACAGTTACTGCCAATATCAGAAACAAACTGGTAACAGGCTTTTGATAGAAAAAACGAAAACTCTTTTCAACCCATATTTTCACAGTTTTAATCTCCTGCGACTAACTTGCTTTCTGAATGGCACTTGTCTTGGGCATGATCCTTTGCACCTGTGACTGCGCCTTTGAGAGATTTGAGAATCAAAATCAAAGCGATAAATGGTGCTATGCTCATGATCACTAGTACCAACTTCGCCTGCCCAAACACTGCTAAGATCAAAAAAATAAATACGTAGGTCGCACGACGAACAAGTGGTTTGAGTAAAAGTGCGGCTTTGGTCCAAAAATCTTTCTGCCCCTGAACATCTTCTTCAAACCCTTTATCAAAAGCTAAAAGCGTACCACGACCTTGTTTATGGATATAGCGAAACATGATCCATAGCACACCTATAATACTGACTGAAGCTAGCAACCCAAACGCAAAAGGCCAAACGGCTTGGGTTGATTTATACAAACCATAACTTAAACCGCCCACAAAAAACAAATGTGTTAAATTATCAATAATCGTATCAACCCACTCACCACCGACAGATTCTTTCATAGTCAAACGCGCAATCTCGCCATCACATCCATCGAGCACTGATGCCATATGATAAAAAAAGACGCCGGTAAGGAACCCCCAATAGGTCCCCTGAATAAGAAAAAGAGGGGAAATAAGACCGGAAAGCATGCTGATATAAGTCGCCTGATTCGGTGTGATACTGGTTCGCAAAAGGTATCTGGAAAAAAACAGCGAAATCGGTCGATTCAAATATCTTGAAACAAATACATCTGTTGGCTTGATTTGCTTTCGAAGCAAGGTTTTTTCAGCATGACGAAAAGTTTCCGGCGTATCTACATCTTGCCACCACAAGTCTCCAATATCAAACACTCTAGCTTTCTTGTTGGCCACGAGCTCAAAAACGCCCTCAGACAACGAAAAATCACCATTTTCTTGAAACTTCGAAGCCAGAATATCAAAAAAACTTTTGGCGATCACAAATACGCCCGTATCAATGCAAGAAAAACTTTCGATTTCTTTGCCGATATTTGTAATATACCCATCATGGGTTTGTACTTTGGTGGCATCCTCTATGTCAAAGATCTGATTGATCTTAGCATCGGTCAACAGCACCAGTTGATCGTCTTGCAGATCAACCTGACGAATTTTCTCAAAAAAAGCTTGATCCAATACATGATCTGACATCAACAAAACAAATTCATCACCTGCGATCGCATCTTTGGCTTGTAAAAGGGATAAACCATTTTTTTTCTGCCACATGTCATTATGGACATAGTCAATGGATACACCAAAGGCTTTCCCATTGCCAAGATGACTTTTAATTTGATCAGCTTGATATCCGACAACGATAACAAAATGATCAAAACCTTTACGCTTTGCGCTTTTGATCGAGCGCTCAATCAAACTTAGTCCACACAGACGCACCAAGGGCTTTGGAAGATCGCCACGCAAGCTCTCTATGCGAGAACCAGCTCCGGCTGCGATGATGACAATTGATCTACCCATAGGCACACTGTCATATATGATTTTAGTCGCAAAGTATATGTCTATACCAATTTAAGTAAAAATCGTTCGAGAGATGAACCAATCATTTAGACATGGAATAATTGGGTGCGTAACACAAATGAGTATGATAAGTTGCGATGTTATGAAAATACTTGTTTCTGCGTTTTTTGTCCTTGCCTACACATTATCGGTATATGCCTCTTCTGAAGATGCGCTAACCATTGAAGATTTTGATCGATTCAAAATTGGTACAATCAACACCAGTGGGTGGTATGTTCGCGATCGCTCCAATAGTATAGATGACGTATATTCGATTGAACGCGAAGGAGACAACCAATTTTTGCATGCAGACAACGAAGGGCAATTTGTCCAGATTTTCAAGAAAGGTGGCTGGTCGATCAAACATCGCCCCTACTTAAGCTGGAAATGGCGCGTCATTAAGCATCCAGAAGGTGCCAATCCAATCAACAAGAAAAATGACTGCGCCGCTGGTATCTACGTCGTCTTCAAAAAAAGTTTATTTTCAGTACGTTCTATTAAATATGTCTGGGTTCCCGAAGGAGAGCCTGAACACCTTATTCGCACGCGATATGATTACCCTCAAATTACGATTCGGGTCAACAAAGACAACTTAGGCAAATGGATCACTGAGGAAAGAAACGTTGCAGAGGATTATGAAAAATTATGGGGCAAAAAACCTGGTAACGTTGTTGCCATTGGGATCATCACAGAAGCTGACTCTGTAAAAGTAAAAAAAGCCATTGCCGATTATGATGATTTTCTAGCCCTCAAAGAACCTACAGGTCATAAAACCCCACTTGCCCCGGTAAAAAAACCTGAGCAAGAAAATAAAAAGAAAGATGCCGATACAAACAAGCCTCTGGCTTTCTATATACCTTCAGATCAAATCGACAGTTGATGTAAGCTCAGAGATCATTGGCACCATCATTGAAAACAAAGATATCTCACTTATATTGATACTGGAACTTGATTGATCGCATAGGCTTCAAAAACAACACCCAAATCCACTGCAGCTTCGTTATAACCATATTGAGGGGTACTACCTTTTAGTAAACAAGATACAAAATCTCTAGACATGTTTTTATATCCGCTCCGATCAGAAAAATAGAATTTTGGGAAACCAAATTGGCGCCAAATAAAAATGCCATTAGATTCAAACCAAACCTTTCCCTTATCTCCCTCAATACTTGAAATCTGAAAGAACCCCTTGGTTATACTTGGCGTCTCCCAAGAATATTTAATAATGGCGCTTGTTTTTTGTTCATACCTCAAGGTAAGTTGACTTGTTCGCTCCACCTCCTTTTCTCTTGCACGGGGAAAAACCGAATCGATCTTTGTGGGTCTTGCGTGGCTCAATAATGCTGATAGAAGCGCGATAAAATGTATACCGCCTTCATAAAGCGCGCTGTATCTTTTCTTCCAGGTATGAATATTTTGCATATATTGTTTTTGGATATATATCTTTCGAGGCTCGCCAATATTCCCACTTCGTAAAATCTTTTTGATATCATTTAAACTAGGCTTATACATGTAATTTTCAGCAACCATAAAAATGACCTCTGGATGCTTTTTTAATTTTTCTCCAACCAGCTGTACCTCGTCAGGACTTATCACCATTGGTTTTTCAACCAAAATCGATT
>JAGRMV010000045.1 GCA_020441045.1 Deltaproteobacteria bacterium
CAGGCTTTTAGGGTTGACAGATGGGCGTGAATTTTGTAGTTTCCAACGGCTTGTTTTGAAGTCTGAAGTTGTGCGGGCGAGGCTATAGGGGCCGTGGATAAGCATCAGTATTTACAAAGGATCATAAAATGGATTTATCAAATTTACATCCCCCTCTGGGATCAAGAAAAAAGAATAAACGTGTAGGTCGTGGGGAAGCTTCCGGTAGAGGAAAAACAGCCGGTAAAGGACACAAAGGACAGAATGCTCGTTCTGGTACTGGCGGAAAAGTTGGTTTTGAAGGTGGTCAAATGCCTTTGATCAGACGTTTGCCTAAATTTGGATTTACCAATTTCGCGCGTGTAGAAACCAAAACAGTTTCTTTGTCGCAATTGAATGCTTTTGATGATGGTCAAACTGTAAGTATTGAAACACTCAAAGAAAAGAAAATCATTCCAAGCAAATTTACTGGACGTGTAAAGATTTTGAACAACGGCAGTGTTGAGAAAAAACTCAATGTTGACATGGCAAGAATCAGTGGTAGTGCAAAAGTAGCGATTGAAAAAGCTGGTGGCACAATCGTAACCAAATAAGTTTCCCCAAGAGAGGAAGAACTGTGGCGCAAATAGCAAATATGGCTCGGATCCCAGAGCTGAGAAAACGTATCTTTTTTGCATTGGGACTGCTTGCAGTTTATCGATTGGGCGTGCAGGTTCCTACGCCTGGTATTGATGCGGTTGCATTAAAACAGTTTTTTGATCAACAAGCCAATACGATTTTAGGGGTGCTAAATCTCTTTAGTGGTGGCGCGTTGGAGCGGTTTTCGATTTTTGCATTGGGTATTATGCCATACATTAGTGCTTCGATTATCTTCCAGCTGTTGACAGTCGTGTTTCCATACCTTGAAAAACTCAATAAAGAGGGTGAGCAAGGTCGGAAAAAAATACAACAATACTCAAGATACCTGACGATTGTTTTGGCAGTTGTACAGGGGTTTGGGATTGCGACTTTTTTGCAAAGTCAGTCGGCGGGAGGTAATAGTTTGGTGCTTGAACCAGGACTGTGGTTCAAAATTCAAACGGTCATTACCCTGACATCCGGAACGGCTTTTTTGATGTGGCTAGGTGAGCAGATTACAGAACGTGGTATTGGTAATGGTATCTCTCTGATCATTTTTGCAGGAATTGTGGCAGGTTTTCCAAGAGCGATGGGGAACACTTTTGAATTGGTACGTGCCAATCAAATGAGCCCATTGTTTCTTTTGGTTTTGGTCGCGTTCATGTTGGTTGTGACTTATTTCATCGTGTTTTTTGAACAAGCACAGCGTCGGATACCCGTACAGTATGCCAAGCGTGTAGTAGGTCGAAAAATGATGCAAGGTCAAAGCACCTATCTTCCCCTGAAAATTAATATGGCCGGTGTGATACCACCTATTTTTGCGAGTTCTCTTTTGACATTTCCCGCAACGGTTGCAAGTTTTTCACAAGCAGCATGGGTCCAAAAAATGAGTGATTCACTTTCCTATGGTGGATGGATCTTCAATACCATCCAAGTCGTGATGATTGTTTTTTTCTGTTACTTCTATACCGCAGTTCAGTTCAACCCGGATGATGTGGCTGATAACATGAAAAAATATGGTGGCTATGTCCCCGGTATTCGTCCAGGCAAAAATACATCACATTACATCGAAAAAGTATTGGAGCGATTGACTCTAGCCGGTGGTGTTTACTTGGCGGTCATTTGTACCGTGCCGGTTCTTTTACAAACCAAAGGTGGTGTCTCTTTTTATTTTGGTGGCACATCGCTATTGATTGTGGTGGGGGTTGCTTTGGATACCATGGCGCAGATTGAGTCGCATCTGATGAATCATCACTATGATGGTTTTTTGAGCGCAAAATCTTCGCGTAAATTAAAAGCACGAAAAGGTTAAGAGGTGCAATGATGAATGTCATTTTGCTGGGCGCACCCGGTGCAGGCAAAGGCACACAAGCGCAATTGCTGGTCAAAGATTTCCATCTGCAGCATATTTCTACAGGTGATTTATTTCGCTTTGAAGTTTCTCAGGAGACCGAGCTTGGGCAACAAGCCAAGCGCTATATGGATCAAGGGGAACTGGTGCCAGATCAGATTGTTGTGGACATGATTCAGGGACATTTGCCAGAGGAGAGGGGCACTTTGCTCTATGGATTCCCACGTACGATTGAGCAAGCCAAAGCTTTGCAGAAAGTATTAACCGCAAAGCATAAGCAAATTGATTTTGTATTGAGTGTGGACGTCCCCAAAGAAGAATTGGTCAAGCGTTTGCTATCTCGTGGTCGGTCGGATGATAACCTTGAGACCATTGAGAATCGCTTAGATGTGTATCAAAATCAAACCAAGCCACTGATAGAGTTTTATCAGGAGCAAGGCGTGCTTACCAGTGTCGATGGTTGCCAGGAAATTGCAGCCGTGTCGGAAGATATCAAAGCAGTTTTAGGTGCATCTTTGTGATTCATTTAAAATCCAAAGAAGAGATCAAAATTATGCGGGAGGCCAATCGTATTATTGCCAAAACCCGTGAAGTGATTCTTCCTATGGTTAAGCCTGGGGTTTCAACGTATGAGCTTGATCAAGTTGCAGAAGATACAATTCGGTCACATGGCGCAATACCAGGGTTTAAGGGGATGTATGATTTTCCAGCGACCTTGTGCATTGCCATCAACGAAGAGGTCGTGCACGGCATCCCTTCAAAACAGCGTATTTTACAAGAGGGTGATATCATTGGGATTGATATGGGAACGGTTTACAAGGGCTATTATGGTGACTCGGCTGTTACCGTACCTGTCGGAAAAATCTCTGAAGAAGCAGCGCAACTCTTGAAGGTCACTGAAGAGGCTTTGTATAAAGGTATTCAACAGGCTAGACCTGGGGGGCATCTTTATGATATAGGAGCTGCAGTATCAGAGCATGCTGAGAAGCACGGCTATAGCGTGGTGCGTGATTTTGTCGGGCACGGTATCGGACGTGATCTGCATGAAGAGCCTCAGGTGCCCAATTATGGTACCAAGGGGACTGGTATTAAGCTCCAAGAGGGCATGGTCTTGGCGATAGAGCCTATGATCAACGGCGGCACACATGCTGTAAAAATCTTAGAAGATGGCTGGACAGTTGTCACAAAAGACGGTATGTTGTCGGCGCATTTCGAACACTCAATTGCGATTACTGGCGACGGTCCTGTGATTTTGAGTGTTTTATGATTTGATGTTACGAAGGCGTTTAGTCTCACCAGATGGTGTTTTTAACGTCTAACATCAGAGCAATAAAAGCTCTTATCAATGGTGGTAAGAGGATGTAAACATGCATATGTGTTTACATTAACTGGATACCGCGTTGGCGGAGTAGGTTAAAACAAAAGCATCATCAGTAAGTAAGATGCGTTGAAGGAAATATAAAAATGAAAGTAAGAGTTTCAGTCAAAAAAATTTGTGACAAATGCAAGCTGATCAAACGCAGTGGCATTGTTCGTGTGATTTGTGAAAACCCACGTCATAAACAAAGACAGAAGTAAGAGGAAATCATGGCAAGAGTTTCAGGAATTGATTTACCACGCAATAAGCGTTTAGAGTTTGCATTAACATATATTCATGGCATTGGTCGTACGTCTTCGATCAAAATTTGTGAAATTTCAAATGTAGACAAATTTAAGAAAACCGATGAATTAACAGAAGCGGAAGTTATTCGCATTCGTGAAGTTGTTGATCAAAACTTTAAAGTTGAAGGTGATCTTCGTCGTGAAGTGAACTCGAACATCAAACGTTTGATGGATTTAGGTAACTATCGAGGCATTCGTCATAGAAAATCTTTACCTGCAAGAGGTCAAAGAACAAAGACCAACGCAAGAACCCGTAAAGGTAGATCTAAAGGCCCAATTCGTGGCGCGAAAAAACCAGGTAAATAAGAAGAGGATTTGAAAATGGCAGCTAAAGGCAAACAAACGAAAAAGAAAAAAGAAAAAAAGAATATACCGCACGGAATCGCAAATATTCGAGCAACCTTTAACAACACCTTGGTTACTTTTGCAGAACCCAATGGTAATGTTATTTCATGGTCATCTGCTGGTGCGCAAGGGTTTAAAGGTTCGAAAAAATCTACTCCTTTTGCAGCGCAAATTGCAACAGCAGATGCTGCACAAAAAGCTAAAGATTGTGGTATAAAATCAGTGGACGTTAAAGTAAAAGGCCCTGGTGCAGGTCGTGAAGCCGCGATCCGTGCGATTCAAGGTGCTGGTATTCGTGTAACAACAATCAAAGATGTTACTCCGATACCACATAACGGATGTAGACCCCCCAAACGTAGAAGAGTGTAATTAGAACTTATTATAAAGTAGGAGAAAGACAAATGTATAAAAACTGGACAGATCTTATCTACCCTCAAGCCATCGAGGTAGATCATAAAACATTAACCGATACCTATGGTAAGTTCGAAGTTTCGCCACTTGAAAGAGGCTTTGGTACAACAATTGGTAGTTCTCTTCGTAGAATCTTGTTGTCGTCATTGCAAGGCGCTGCGATCACCAATGTTAAAATTGAAGGTGTTAAACATGAATTCTCAACTGTAAAGGGTATTTCAGAAGATGTCAGTGACATCCTTTTGAATTTGAAAGAAGTCATATTTTTGTCAGAGTCTAACAAGCCCGAAAAAGTAGAGATTCATGTGAATAAGCCTGGCGTTGTTACGGCGGCTGATATTCAGACCAATGACAAAGTAACTGTGCTCAATCCTGAACAGCATATTTGTACATTGAATGAAAAAGGTTCTTTTGATGCAGTGATGACCGTTGCAATGGGCAAAGGTTATAAAGTTGCAGAAGAAAATAAAGAAGAGGGTTATCCAGTCAATACAATTTTCATGGACAGTATCTTCACACCAATCGAAAAAGTGAATTTTACAGTGAACCAAGCGCGTGTTGGTCAACGAACTGACTATGATAAGCTTACACTTGAAGTTTGGACCAATGGTTCAGTGAAACCACAGGATTCTGTTGCATACGCTGCGAAAATTATGAAAGAGCAGTTGCAAATTTTTATTAATTTTGATGAAGAAAAAGCGCAACCTAAAAGCGTAGAACAGGATACAGATACTTCAAAGCCAAGAGTCAATCAAAACTTGCTTCGCAAAGTAGATGAACTTGAACTGTCTGTTCGTTCGACAAACTGTTTAGAAAATGCTGATATCAAATATATTGGCGAGTTGGTCCAACGCTCAGAAGGTGAAATGCTACGTACCAAAAACTTTGGCCGTAAGTCACTTAATGAGATCAAAGAAATTTTAACTGAAATGGGTTTTGCTTTGGGTATGAAACTGGATGCTGAAGTGGTGGAAGAAATTGGCAAGATTCGCCAAACGCCCGGCGCAGTGACAGCCAACAATTCGGAAAATGCCTAAGGGGTTTTCCAATAGAGGAATAGTACTATGAGACATAGAATAGCAGGAAGAACATTAGGACGTCGTTCTGACCAACGGAAGGCCCTTTTTCGTGGTTTGGTGACAAGCCTTATCGAGTCTGAAAGAATTACTACAACACTGGCCAAAGCTAAAGAGCTTCGACGTTATGTTGAGCCATTGGTAACTTTGGCCAAAGAAGATGGTCTGCATGCACGCCGTAGAGCAGCTGGGAAAGTATACAAGAAAGAAACTGTACAAAAGCTTTTTTCTGAAATTGGCCCTCGCTACAAAGAGCGTCCAGGTGGATATACGCGTATTTATAAATATAAAACACGTCAAGGTGATGGTGCAAAATTGGCATTGATTGAATTTGTCAAAGATGAAAAACCTGCAAAGGAAAAAACATCAAAGGCAGTCAAAGCAACCAATATGAAAACTTCTGAGAAGAAGGTTTCAGCAAAGAAAACCACCACCAAGAAGGCCGCTGCCAAGAAGACTACAAAAAAGACTGAAGGTACTAAAAAAGCGACCAAAAAAGCTACAACGGCAAAGAAAACTGAAAAGTAATCCTATTGTTATGATTGATGTGGCTTTTTTTAAAGCCGCATCAATCATGCAAATCATTCTGATTGTAATAAATACGTACTAATTCTTGTACCCTACAGGCGTTTCCAGGTAAAGTTAGGTCCATGAGATATCTACTTTTTTCATTTCTGCTATGGGGAAGTTGTCATTCACTTGCATATGCTTGTGATCAAAACATCGGAAGCAAAGATGGACAATGTGCTCCCAACTTTACGTTACAGGCAACCGACGGGCGTATTTTTGAACTCAAAAAGCAATTAGGCAAGGTTGTCATTGTGAATTTTTGGGCAACATGGTGCGAACCCTGTATTGAAGAGCTTCCCGCGCTCAACAAACTTTATCAAAAAAAGATTGAAAATGTTGAATTTGTGTCAGTCAGTATTGATTCCAATCAAGCTGCCATCGATCGGTTTTTTGCGATGAATAAAGGTATCAAGGTTGAATTCCCGATTTTAAAAGATTTTGATAAGAAAACTGCCAATCAGTGGGGCACCAATAAAGTCCCCGAAACATATATCATTGATAAAAACGGAGTTGTTGTACACAAGGAAATCGGTATTCGCGAGTGGGATGAAGGCATTACGAGCAAATATCTCAAGCTTTTGGCAACACAATAAAATATAGAGGAGCGTCACGATGCAGTATGTGTTTTTATTTCCAGGACAGGGATCACAAAAAATTGGTATGGGACAATATCTGCAAGGTATTTCAGTGTGTGATCAAACCTTTGCGCAAGCCAATGCAGCGCTAGGATATAGTATTACAGATATTATGAATAATGGTCCTGAGGAAGAACTGCAAAAAACATTTCATGCCCAGCCGGCGATTCTAACGGTGGCAGTTGCGATTGGTCGATATTTAAAAGAGCAAGGTATACAGCCACTGATAACGGCAGGTCATAGCCTTGGTGAATATGCTTGTTTGGTTTTGGGTGAAGCCATGCACTTTGAAGACGCAGTACAAGCTGTGCATCAGCGTGGAAAATACATGCAAGAGGCGGTGCCTTTGGGCGCCGGAACCATGAGCGCGATTTTAGGTGTACAAGATCATGTCGTAGAGCAAGTCTGTCGTGAAGTATCAGGGCAAGGGTTTTTGGTAGAGCCTGCCAACTACAATTGTCCAGGACAACTGGTCATCAGTGGCAGTATTGAAGGTGTACAAAAAGCAAGTGACTTGTTGAAAACAAAAGGTGCAAAACGATGCATTGCTTTGCCGGTCAGTGCGCCTTTTCATTGTTCTATGCTCAAACCAGCTGCTGAGAAAATGGCCCAAACCTTAGAAACCATCGCAGTTCAGGATCCAAAGATTCCCTATATTGCCAATGTTGATGCAAGTATTGTCAAGACAGGTGCAGATATAAAAGAAAAACTGGTTTCCCAGATTGACCATCCCGTTCGCTGGACACAGACGTTGGTTGAATTAACTCAAATGTATCCTGAAGCTGTTTTTGTTGAGGTGGGGGCAGCAAAAGTGGTGACTGGACATGTTAAAAAAGTCAACCCAGAGATTCAAATTGCAACGACCGATAGTTTGCAAAGTATTCAAACTTTATTGTCTTAAAGTTCCCGCATATCTTTGATTGGAAATAATCAGAGGGTACTTTTTCCCCGTTTTATGCTATAAAGCCACCCACTATGCATAAAACGATGAACATTCAGACTTACGGGTGTCAAATGAACGATTACGAATCTGATCGTACGTATCGTCTTTTTCATGATCAATTTGGCTATGTCTGGAATGATGATCCCATGACGTCTGATTTCGTTTTGTTCAACACTTGCTCTATTCGTGAAAAAGCGGATCAAAAAGCCATGTCTACGATCGGTAGTTTGCTGAAAGCCAAGCAAGAAAAGCCTGATATGGTCATTGCAGTTGGTGGATGCATGGCGCAGATGAAAGGAAAGGAAATTCAAAAACGTTTCCCTTATGTTGATATTGTGTTCGGCACGCATCAATGGACGCAGCTTCCAACCTTGGTCATCAATGCACAAAAAAACAAACAAAATGCACTAGAAATTGATTTGGCTTCTTGGAAAAATTATAAATTTCTACCGTTTGATAAAACCAAAGAACCTTATGCGGTTCGCGAAAACGTAACCATCCAAAATGGGTGCAATCACTTTTGTACATATTGTTTGGTTCCGTTTACACGTGGGCGTGAGGTCAGTCGCCCAGCCAAGGATATTGTCCAAGAGATTCAAATTCTGGCAGATCGTGGGGTGAAAGAAGTTAATCTCCTTGGGCAGAATGTGAATGCGTATGGGTCTGATCGCACTGGGGAAATTCGCTTTGCCAAATTACTCGAGCAAGTTGCAGCTGTTGATGGTATTGAGCGCGTTCGTTTTGTAACCAGTCACCCTGCAGTATTTGATTTTGAAATGATCGATGTGATCGCAGATACCAAAGAGCTTTGTAATGACATTCACCTTCCCATTCAAAGCGGCTCAGATCGCATACTCGACTTGATGGAGCGTGAATATCACATTGCTACATACCGCAGACTTCATGATTATATGCGCAAAAAAATTCCTGATTTGTCATTGCGTACAGATATTATTGTCGGGTTTCCAGGTGAGACAGAAGAAGATTTTCAGCAAACCCTGGATGCAATGCAAGAATTTGATTTTGACCAAAGTTACTCCTTTATTTATTCCCCACGGCCCAATACAAAAGCAGCCAAGTGGACAGAACAGTTTTTACCAAAAGAAGTTTGTGGAGAACGTTTGATTCGCTTACAAGCTTTGCAACAAGAGATTCACAACACGCACAGCCGCAATTATATTCAAAAGCATGTGGAAGTTTTGGTCGATGGTACATCCAAAAAACAGGGAGAGGGCTGGCTATCTGGCAAAACGGAGTCCCATCGGACGGTCAATTTTGCGGGGTCCATGGATACCATGGGGACACTGCAAACGGTTACCATTACTGAAGCATTTCCGAATTCTCTACGAGGGCAGCTTGCGCAAGCACATGTGCACTAGATGTATGGCATGGCAAAGCAATTGACGCAAGACTGATTTTGTGCTATAAACCCCATGGAACAAAGCGGGAAGGGTTTAAATATGCAAGCAACAGATACACGTGAGTATTCAATGGATCAACGTTTTCAAATAGGGGAAGTCATCGAACATCCATTTTTCGGCAAAGGCAAGGTCATTGCCAACCTTAAAAAAGGTAAAATCGAAGTTGATTTTGAAAAACTAGGTGTACGCACCTTGGTGTCTAATTATAAAGCGTAAGCCAACCAAGTCACTATATTACTTATGAAAAGCCTCTAGCTGCCAAGCTAGGGGTTTTTTTATGTTTGGCTTGCGTGCGAGTTCACCTGGGCAATAACGCATTGAGACATTATTGGCCCTGTAGAGCTCAAATATAGGGGGTTGCTGTGGCATTTCAGCTCTAACGCATTGATTTTATAGGTCTTAAAGCCTGATTATTTAGGCATGTTCCTTGCTATATAAGTGCTATGATGCCACTGAACCAAATCTTATTATGCTTTTATCTTAGCCTAGCATATACCAATGTAGTCTTGGCTGGTAGTGGTGATCCATTTACAGTCTCAACACCAGATACTTCTTTAGAAATAAAGGTAACTACTTTTCAAGATTATCACCCCCAAAAAACTCATAAAAAAATCCAGATACGAGATGATCTCCTTGAGCGCTATGTCACAGAAAATGTAACGATTCCAGAATTAAGGCTTATTGCACGCATGCGAGAAGATTTAGTGCAAGAAGGGATTACGAAAAATAACTCCGAAGTAGATAAAAAGCGGAACTTAAAAAATCAAATTTTTTCTACTTTGACCAGCCTCCTTACAACAAATAGCACCGTTCAAAGGATGCTTCCTAACGGTATCAAGGATGTCTCGACTATAAGTATCCACGATGCGGTTTATTTATCAGGTTTAATCGTGGCTGAGAGCCTTGAATATTGTGAAGAAATGTTGGGTAATCAAAATCAAGACAGTGGGTTGTCGTCAACATACCCTACGATAGACACCGAAGACAGCAGGAATCAAAAAGCCATAGAAATAGATCATCAATATGCCGATGAAATTTTGCAGCAAGGTAAAGGCATTTGTCGAAATTATGCACCTGTCAACCAAGTTGTGTTTGACTTCTTGAAATCCAAAAATGCGAATCTTATCAACACTTATATGAAAACCTACGAGCCCTCAGAAATAGGCCACATGATGTTTCTTCCCCACGCTTGGAATAGAGTCATCACCGTGAATCAAACCGCTACAGGGTTGCAGCTTTGGGCTACGTTTGTTGACCCAACTTTTCTGGATACTCGCATCGATCAAGAAGGACCGATTGAAAGCTATAATGCATTTGACGACGTTCATTTTGGATACAAGCAAACCATTGTCATGCGTGATGTGGCAGATCTATTTTCTATTCTTGCAATTGCAATGGGGTACTCAGAGGAATCGCAAGAAATTGCCTTACGTCGAAGTTATCAGCTTGCTGCAATGGATGGATATTTACAAACTTCGATTGCCTATGCCGAAAAAACGCTTGCGAGCAATCATGCACTGATTGCAGAGATGGCTGCAAGTAATTTTAAGCTTGCGGTTGAATCCTTGATGGGGGAAGGCTTCATTCAAGTTGCGATGGCATTAGAAAGTATTGGATTTTCAGAAAACATTTTAGATAGTGATTTGGCGTTTTTCATATCTAGATACCAAGAACTTATTGCAATTGTTGATACCAAAGTAAATGTACTGCAAGTGGAAGTTGTTTGGCCAATGCAAAATACAAACTCTTCCATACAAGACCCAGATATGCGGTGGATTTCGATTGCAATGATGTATCAATTTATTGTGGAATCATGCCAGAAATAAGAGTTTTGCATATGATGGGACTTAACCTTATAGTACGTCGTACAAGAATATTAAGCTGAGAGCTGATATAAATTTCTATTTTAAGGGAAAATACCACGCTCTTGATAGGCGTATGATAATCTCTTTAAGGCGACAATATAACTGGCTGTTCGAAGATCGGTTTTCATGTCTTTTGCAATGTGAGAGGTTTGCGCGTAAGCTTGATCCATAATGATTTTAAGTTTACGGTCTACTTCCTCAAGTGGCCATTGTGAACTTGTCTTGTTCTGCGCCCATTCAAAATAACTTACTGTTACACCGCCAGAGTTGGCCAGCAGATCTGGAAGGATAGTGATCCCCTTATGAAGTAGTATCTCTTCAGCTTTTGAAGTGGTTGGACCATTGGCACCTTCGACGATGACCTTGGCCTTAATAGCGTCAGCATTACTTTCATTGATTTGCCCTTCAAGCGCAGCTGGAATCATGATATCAACGGGCAGCGCAAAAAACTCATGCTCAGCAATCACTTCGGATTCTTGGTATTCAATAATCGGATTGCCAGAAAGGTTAAAGTTTTTAAGATCTTCTGTCGATATACCATTAGGGTTATAGATTGAACCGGTGTGATCTTGCACGGCGATCATTTTTGCACCAAGACTCTCTAAGATATTGGCTGAATGGAAGCCAACATTACCGTATCCTTGGACTGAAAAAGTGCATTTGGATAGATCGACTTTATTTTCTTGGGCCCATGATTGTAAAGTATACACAACACCTTGACCTGTTGCTTTTTCACGACCGAGCGAACCACCTACGGTTAGGGTTTTGCCTGTGACAACATGTCTTTGTGCGTTTCTATTGGCAGTATTTTGCGCATTCATAAATGTATCCATGATGATCGCCATGGTTTTGGCGTTGGTCCCAGCATCTGGTGCAGGAATGTCATACTCTGGTCCGATATTGCTGCCAAGTGCATGAGTAAAACGGCGTGTGAGACGCATTAATTCGCCGCTGGAGAGCTCTCTGGGGTCAACGGTGACACCACCCTTGGCACCACCAAATGGTACACCGACAAGGGCGCATTTAAATGTCATCCATACAGCAAGCGCTTTAACTTCATCATGATTGACCATCGGGTGAAAACGAATACCGCCTTTAAAGGGACCTAAAATATTATTATGTTGAATACGATGCCCCCGAAAAAGCCGAAGTTCATGGTTGTCCATACGAACAGGAAAGTTGATTGAAATCTCGTTTTTAGGCTCGGATAAGACGGTTCTTACATCTCGGTCTAACTCAAAAAAATCTGCAGCTTTTTGCCATTGTTCAGATGCCTGTTTGTATAAAGAAAATTTCTCCACGTCGGTGCCTATCTTTCCTAAAATGTTAGGCAGTGTATATCGTATTTTTAGGGGGCTGGAAACCCTTTTTAATAGGGTGCTAGAGGTCAAAAAATCAATGTTTTGGAGTAAAGTTTTGTATAGTGATGCACATGCATAATCAATAAAACCAAAAGTCTAGTATCCAATCTGAATGATAAACCATAAGTCCCTTGTCTATCCTGGTACGAAAAGATAAGTAAAAACTATGCAAAGCACTACACTCATTCGTACCCTTATGGAGATGGGCGCAATTTCACTATCTTTGGACTCCCCCTTTATACTTTCATCCGGTATGAAATCCCCCATTTATTGTGATAATAGGGTGTTGATTTCTAATCTGCACGCCAGAAACATGGTGATAGAGTCTTTTTGCGAACTG
>JAGRMV010000046.1 GCA_020441045.1 Deltaproteobacteria bacterium
GCCAGGGGTGCCTAGCACCCCTGGCACCGTTGACGCAATATTGTCGGAACTTGACATATACGTGTCAAAAGGCTATATATCCAATCATTAGGTTAGGGGAACGCGCGCCTGTATATGTATGGGCGTTCGCGTAATACTTAATAACGAGGAGAAAAAAAATGTTAGCACAACCAGATGTTCGAATGATCAAAAAGTATCAAAACCGTAAACTCTATGACACCAAAAACTCTTGCTATATCACTCTAGAAGACATTGCCAAGATGGTTAAAGTCGGTGAAGAGGTTCGTGTTATTGATAACAAAACCAAAAATGATGTAACCAGCATCATCCTTACCCAAATTCTTGTCGATCAAGAAAAAGCGACAAAGTCCATTTTACCATTGACCATGTTACGTGACATCATTCAAAAAGGTGAAGGATCTTTGTTTGATTTTATTCAACGTTATGTGCTGCTTGGTGTAAACTCTTCGCAAGAAAAAATGGCCGAAGCTGAGCGCTATATCAACCGTTTGGTTGATCGTGGCGACCTTTCAAAAAGTGAAGCGAAATCTCTTTTGAAAGAAGTCGAAAACGCTCCTGAAACCAACCAAGACGATTTTGATAGCTTTGTCGCCAACCGCGTAACCGATGCCGTTCGTAACGCCTCTTCTTTGAGCACAATCCAAACCAAAATGGATAGCATCATCAACCGTTTAAGCGAAATCGAAGATAAACTATACAAAGTTGAAAATAGATAAGCGTTATATTCATATGTAATAAAAAAGGGAGCCTTAGGGCTCCCTTTTTTATTTTTTAAGATTCTATCTACTCGGCTCCACGCACCAAAGCTGAACGTGCATAAACTGATACGCAGCGAAAAGCTATGGGTTGGCTCGGTTAAAAAAAATAAGAAAATTTTATCTTACTATTTCCTACTTAAAAAACCATACGTAGCAATTGGATTGATCTACGCATGCTGATTTTTACTCCCACCAACGGTATACGTTCTGGCCACAATTTCTTGTATTCAATCCTGTCGTAAGTTTATGATGATGCACCATTGCTACGATAGAAATATAACTATCATTTACATTTTCGCTGGTCACGGTTGTATCGCCAACCGCGAGCTCACCCTTGGCATACTCATTGGCATATGAATTGACCAGCTTGCCCACATAATCCTCACAGATACAACATACTTCTTCCCAGACTTCACTTGGAAGTGAATAGTCTACCCCATGGGGAATTCCGTAAGAAACAGCTATTTTTACGTCTTTCACAATCTGTTCATCATATATTTCTACACCATCTTCAGTTAAGGTCGGAAGCTCTTTTTCTACAACCTGTTTTCCAGCAATTAAATTGGCTTTACATGTAACTGGGTATTTGTAGTCATCATCTGCAAAAGACTGACCGACCCCAATGACTTGACTTGCTACCAACAACATAGACATTCTTACTATATATTTCATGGATATTCCCCTTGTTAAGATTACAAACACTCATCCCGTAAGATATTACATACGAATTGTCAAGAAGTGGGTTCTTATCTTTTCACTGGCCTCTTACAAATTTATATGAGCCATTATCAGCAACAACGCCAATGATGTAGCAAGAGCATCGCTACCATACTTCAAAGCGATATTTACTTTTTGAATGCTTTATTCAACCGTAACGGATTTTGCTAGGTTTCTTGGTTGATCCACGTCACACCCCTTGCGCTTGGCAATGTAGTAGGAAAACAATTGTAGGGGAATGGTTTGAATGATGGGTAAGATGAGCTCATGCACATGTGGAATTTTAATCTCGACATCTGAGATCTTGGCATAGGTATCATCCCCCTCTTCCGATAGTGTAATCATTTGACCACCACGCGCATTGACTTCTTCAACGTTGCTTTTCATTTTTTCATTCAAAACGCCTCTTTGCGATAGGGCTAAAATCGGCATTTCATCATCAATCAGCGCCAACGGTCCATGTTTTAGCTCTCCACCCATATATCCCTCGGCATGGATATATGAAATCTCCTTAAGCTTGAGTGCGCCTTCCAACGCGATCGGATAACTTGCACCCCTACCTAAATAAAGAAAATCTCTGGCCTTGGTAAACTGCTTACAAATATTCTCAATATCTTCATTCATATGCAGCGTTTCTTCGATCGTACGTGGCAACTCCAATAAATCATGCGTAAGTTTTTTGATATCTTCTTGCGCCATGGTCTTATTTTTCTTAGCCATGTGCAGCGTCACCAAAGCCAATAATACCAGCTGCGTGGTAAAAGCTTTGGTTGATGCCACCCCAATTTCTGGACCTGCATGCGTATACAGCACTTCATCCCCCATACGTGCAATCGAACTATCCACGACATTGCAGATCGAAAGCGTTTTGGCGCCTTTGCTTTTTGCTAGAGAAAATGCGGCCAAGGTATCAGCCGTTTCACCGGATTGGGTGATCGCAATACTCAAGGTATTGGGATACATGTATGGATTACGGTAGCGATATTCAGATGCAATTTCCACCGATACAGGAATGTGGACAAACTTTTCCAGCCAATACTGTCCAACCAAGGCGGCATGATAACTACTGCCACACGCAAGAATAGAAATGGTATCAACACCATCAAAAAAAGCAGGGTCACTGAGCTCAGACAAATCAACCTCGGCAGCAATATCATTGATACGCCCGCGCAAACAATCTGCGATACTCGAAGGCTGTTCATGAATTTCTTTGAGCATGAAGTGATCATACCCGCCTTTTTGCGCAGCTTCTTTACTCCATGTAATCGTTCGAGGGGTGACATCCAAAACATGCTGCTGAAAATCGGTGATCACAATTTGATCAGCACGTAATTTTGCGACTTGCCCATCATCCAAAATAACCACTTCTTTTGTATGGTTTAAAAGGGCGGGAATATCTGAAGATAAAAACGTTTCGTTCTGTCCAACCCCAATGATCAAAGGACTGGCATTTTTTGCGACATAAATTGTTGAAGGATCGGATTTTGAAAACAACGCCAATGCAAATGCGCCTTTTAGTTGCGAGATTGCTTTGTACAATGCCTTTTCGATATCCCCTTCTTTTTCTAGATATTTGTCAATCAACCATGGGATGACTTCGGTATCGGTATCGGAAGAAAACTGCACGCCTTCACTACGCAACTGTTCTCTTAGCTCTTCATAGTTTTCAATGATACCATTGTGCACAAGCACCGTATTGTGCGCGATATGCGGATGCGCATTTTTCTCAACAGGTTTACCATGCGTTGCCCAACGCGTATGACCAATGCCAATACAACCTTCGATGACACTTTTTTGTAGTTTGTCTTCCAGATGGATAATTTTGCCTTCGCTGCGTACGACCTGAATAGTATTTTGATTCAAAACCGCAACGCCTGATGAATCATAACCTCGATACTCTAAGCTCTTAAGCCCATCCACCAAAATCGGAGTAGCATTTTGAAAACCAATATATCCAACGATTCCACACATGGGCTATGATTACCTTTTTTTCATCAGATCTTCTAGCCTTTTTAACGCTTCCAAGTCATTTACCCCCGAGGTTTCAGTGACGTTGTCTGTCTTTTGATGGCCTACCTTGAAGCCTTCTTTGGCAGCCATCGCAACCAAGTCCGTCAGATAGTATTCCTTTTGCTGATTGTTGCTTTGTAATTTGAATACGGACGTTAACAAAAAAGAAGCCTCATAAATGCCCATCCCAGTATTGATAAGACGCACTTTCTTTTGGTCCGGATTGGCATCTTTTTCTTCAATAATTTCAACCACATGATCGCTTTGATCAGTAATAATTCGGCCATATCCGAATGGATTTTCTAGTTCAGCGGTAAGCAGATGAATCGAAGTCTGTGCAGCGATGTGACTTTCTATCAATTTTTCTAACGTCTGGGAAGTGATTGCTGGCACGTCTCCACAAAGCACCAGTATATTGCCGACAAATCCTTCAAAGTGAGACTTTGCAAATTGTACGGCATGCCCCGTCCCAAGAAGAGGCTCTTGCACGACCCATTCCACCTGATCTTCATGCGCAAAAGCTTGATGGACTTGTTCAGCACCATACCCTGTCACAACCACAATTTTATCGGGGCACAAACGCTTACCGACTTCTAAAACGTACTGCAGCATTGGCTTGCCCATGATTTCATGCAATACTTTCGGCTTGTCCGATTGCATACGCTTGCCTTTACCGGCTGCGAGTATGATAATGCCTAATTTTGCTGCCTCTGGGGCCATATGAACCTCTTTTCACAGAGCAAACTTTATCTACCGAAAGTCAATACAACTTACGTTTTTTACATCTTTTCCTCTGCTTCCTATATAATAAAGGCGAAAAATACGCTATTGTTACTCAAGACGCGTAACCAAGATGTGACATGATGCAATCAGAATATCCTATAACTTTTGGCAAATACCTCCTGTTAGACCGAATGGCGGTTGGTGGAATGGCAGAAGTATTCCGTGCCAAATTGATCGGACCCAAAGGTTTTGAGAAAAAGCTAGCGATCAAACGTATTCTTCCCGAATATTCTCACGATGATGAATTCGTACAGATGTTCGTTGATGAAGCCCGCATTTCTTCACATTTACATCACACCAATATTATTCCGATCTTTGACTTTGGTCAGGTCGATCATCAGTTCTATATTGCGATGGAGCTCATTGAAGGTGCCAACCTCAAAAATCTTTTTTTTCGAGCCCTCAAACGAGATAGACCTTTTTCAAGACCGATGGTTTTCTACATCATTTCTCGGCTGGCTTCAGCACTTGACTACGCCCACCAAGTTAAGGTCGAAGGCGAAGAGCACTACTTGCAGCTGGTCCATCGTGACGTAAGTCCACAAAATGTATTGATCTCAAGACGTGGCGAAATCAAAATCACGGACTTTGGCATTGCCAAGGCGGCCATCAGGCTCACTCAAACCCAGCCCGGTAAAATCCAAGGCAAATATAGCTACATGTCACCTGAACAAGCTTTGGGCCGAAGCATCGACCATCGTTCAGATATTTTTTCACTCGGCATCATTTTCTTCGAATTATTGACCGGTAAAAAGGTTTACGGTTCTTCCGATAGCATCGATCGCTACAAGCAAGCCACAAAAGCTGAAATTCCGCGGTTGAATAAGATCGTCCCGGATATCCCAAATGAGATTGATGCATTGGTCATGCAAATGCTCGCAAAAGATCCAAAAGCACGGCCCAATAGCTGTAGTGAAGTTGTTTCTGTGATTTCAACTTTCATTGCCAAGTATCGCGAAGATGAATTGATGAAAGAGCTTGGTGAAATCACCAGCGATCTTTTTCCCGCGACCTCACAAGACAAAAAGTCCGAAAAAAGCGTTACCAAACCATCCAAAACCAGCAACGTATCCCAAACCGGAGGGCAAGAATTAGATGGCAAATCTTTCCCACCTTATGCCAAAACGGTCAAAGACTTTTCCTTCAAGGTCTTTTTCCTAAGATATAAGGTTAAATTGATCATCGCATTATCGTTGCTGACTATCGGTTCTATCGTCACAGTAGTAAAAATACTACCTTCCCAGCCAACGCATGCCGTGCAAAAAAAACCTCGACCAAAAGTTGAAAAGCCAATTCCTACAGATCCACAATCTTCCGCGTTACTAGATAAACATGCACTTGAATTGCAATTGATCGATATAGAGAATGAAATTGAAGCCATTGAAAATCAAATTGAAACCACGACAAAAACCTCGAGCAAGAAAATCCCAAATCGAAACACTTCCACTAACATTGCAGCCAAACCCAAAACCCAATGCCCATCTGGTATGCAATGGATCCCAGGGGGGATGATGAGTGTTGGTTCGAGCTTAGAAGATACAAGCAGACAAGAGCTTCTCGAAAGACCATTTGCTAAGCAAAATATCAAAGGCTTTTGTATTGATATATATGAATACCCCAACCAAAAAGGACAACCCCCACTGGTCAACATTTCCTATCAACAGGCCCAATCCTATTGTGCTGCGCAAAATAAAAAATTATGTACTGACGTGCAATGGGAAAGGGCTTGCAAAGGTCCTGATTCGACTCAAGTAAATTTGCAGTTCCCTTATGGACAAAATTCACAGCTGCACGTTTGCAATGTTCACAAACACAGTTTAGAAAATGACCATCCTATTACGCAACCTTCCTCTGGATCCTTTTCTGCATGCAAAAGTACTGAAGGAGTTTATGATTTAAGCGGGAGTGTTGCTGAATGGACTCTTTCAAGTGGAATCTTGGATACCGAAAGCAAGATCACCAAAGGCGGCTCATACATGTCTTCTGCGTACGCATCACGCTGCTCTTCTATCAATGAAGTCAAACCGTCCTCTCGTGCCACTGACATTGGCCTGCGCTGTTGCAAATAAACCTTAATTCCCCTACAATGTCGCAATGACATTTTTTTCTACATCTACTGGTACACGATTATTGTTCTTGCTTGCCACTGCAATCAACATACTTAGTATTTCGATAGACGCGCAGGCCGCAAGTTTTCGGATTCTTACCATCAAAAGCGACACCAGTACGTTCGCCAAGCAATTTTTTGCTGGATTTTCTTCTTCGACACCAGAAAAGGTCATTGCCTTTGATTATTTCGGCGACAATGGGAGGGTCCTCTCACGTAAAGTAAAAGAAATCAGTCCTGATCTGGTGTTAACAATCGGTGAACTGCCGATTTTTTCATCCGTGTCCGATTTTCCTTCGACCCCTTTTTTGGTTTCCAACTTCCAGTCTTCTAGTCTAGAAAGTCGAAACAATGTTATTTTGATCAATCATTCGATCTCCATGCAGCAAAAGATTTCTATGCTGACATTTTTATTTCCGAACATCAAAACCATCGGCACTGTATATGACCCTGTATATTCAAAAGAAACCTTTGATAGCTTTGCGTTGGCCGCAACCAATTTAGGTCTAAAAGTTCTTTCAATCAAAGTAAGTTCAGACAAAGAAGTCAGCTCATTTATTCAAGGGTTCAAGGGCCAACAAGATCCAACCAGCAAAATTCCACCTCAAAACAAGATTGACGCTTTTTATCATATTACGGACAACACTACCGGCGGGGACAGCCAAACCACTGCCTTGTATGATTTCCTCAAGGAAAACAACATTCCGTCTCTATCATCAAACTACGCAGACGCGAGTAAAGGTGCTGTTATTACCATTGCACCCGATCCCTTGCTTTTAGGTGAAAAAACCTGGGAGCACGCCCATAAAATTTTACAAGAAGGCAAGATCACCGATCGCAAAATTTATCTCGAAGAAAATGAATACATTTTATCCCTTTCGCTGGGCGCAACTGAGCAATACAAAATTCCAGAAAAGACACTTTTCCAGTTTACCCAGCAAGGGGTTCAAAAAGGCTGGAAAGTTTTCTGGCAAAAATAGCATCACTTGTCCATAAGCAAATAAACAAACCCATTTTATTGAGTACGACCAGACCGCTCGCGCTTTCTGATTTTGCATAAAAATGGTCTATACATCAGCAATAAAATCAATTACATAAGATACCTATGTCAACAAAAGACAAAACCATGGAAAAAATCGTATCCTTGTGCAAACGCCGAGGCTTTATTTACCCCTCTAGTGAAATTTATGGAGGCCTCAATAGTTGTTATGACTATGGTCCTTTGGGCAGTGAGCTCAAACGTTCTGTAAAAGATTTCTGGTGGAAATCTATGACCCAAACCCATACTGATATCCATGGTTTGGATAGTGCTATCCTGATGGCACCAAGAATTTGGGAAGCTTCAGGACATCTAGAAAATTTTACCGATCCTTTGGTCGACTGTAAAAATTGCAAAAGTCGTTTCCGCCAAGACCATCTAAATGGCGCGACTGCGTGTCCTAAATGTCAAGGTGAGCTTACCGAAGCAAGACAATTTAACCTGATGTTCAAAACATTTATGGGGCCACTAGAAGATGCTGCCAACACCGTGTACTTACGTCCTGAAACAGCGCAAGGCATTTATGTCAATTATCAGAACGTCATGACCACAGCCCGCGCCAAACTTCCCTTTGGTATCGCCCAAATTGGTAAAGCATTTCGTAATGAAATCACACCGGGTAATTTTACTTTTCGAACCCGAGAGTTTGAGCAAATGGAAATGCAATATTTTGTCAAACCAGGCGAGGATGATGCCAGTATGGATCGATGGAAAGAAATTCGTCGCAATTGGTATGACAAGCTGATGATCAATAGCGAAAAATTGCGCTTCCATGAGCATCAAGGCAATGAGCTCGCGCATTATGCCAAGGCGGCTTATGACATTGAATATGAATTTCCATTTGGCTGGAGTGAACTCGAGGGGGTCCATAACCGCACAGACTTTGACCTTTCTCGCCACCAAGAATATAGCGGCAAAAACCTGCAATACTTTGAAGAAAGTACGAAAGAAAAATTCATTCCGTATATCATCGAAACGTCAGCTGGCTGTGACCGGAGTATCCTTTGTATCCTGTGTGATGCATATAGCGAGGAAGAAGAAAGAGTAGTCTTACGATTTGCGCCATTTATCGCACCTGTGCAAGTTGCTATTTTACCCTTGGTAAAAAAAGATGGGCTCCCAGATATCATGGACAATATCGCAAACAAATTAAAAAAGCATTACCGTGTGGCCAAAGATGTTTCTGGTTCCATTGGCAAACGTTATCGGCGACAAGATGAAATTGGTACACCATTTTGTATTACAATTGATTATGAATCCAAAGATGACAACACTGTGACCATTCGTCATCGTGATAGTATGCAACAAGAACGTATCAGTATAGATGCTATTGAAAGTTATATCGAACCTGCCTTGGCACTGCCTATCGACTAACGCATGTCTTTGGCTTCACCCTACACAATCATCTCGAAAATCGGGAAAGGGGGAATGGCCGAAGTTTTTAAAGCCGTCAAAAAAGGTCCAGATGGGTTTGCAAAAACCGTTGCACTGAAAAAAATCATCCCCTATTACACGGACCATCCACAATTTATCAAAATGCTTTCCACTGAAGCCAAGATCCATTCACAACTGGATCATCCTAACATTGTACAACTTTATGATTTTTTTCAATACAACACACAGTATATGATTGCCATGGAATATGTCGATGGACGTAATGCGCAAGAATTGATCCGCGCTTGCAAACAATCAGGCATTGCACTTCCATGGCAAGCCTGTGTATTTATGCTGGCTGAAGTATTAAAAGCCCTGCACTACGCCCATCAAAAAACTGATCAAAATGGGCCTTTGTCTATTGTCCATCGCGATATCAGTCCACACAATATTTTGATTTCGTTTGAGGGACGGATCAAGCTTTCTGATTTTGGCATCGCCAACGCCAAAATCAAAGAAGACAAAACCCAGTCTGGTATTCTCAAAGGCAAATACCGCTATCTTGCTCCTGAACAAGTGACCGCAGAGGAAGTTACCCATCAAACAGATCTTTTTTCCTGTGGTGTCACATTGTATGAACTGCTTACTTTCACCCATCCATTTCCACAAGAGCAAGAATTTGAGCTACTTAAAAACATCGTACAAGGCACCTACCTTCCTGCCCAAGAAATCAATCCAGACATTCCATTGGCATTGCAAGATGTACTTATCATGGCGATGCAACCTGAACCCGAAGACCGTTTTCCAGATGCAAAGGCCTTCTTAGATGAACTACTCGCACTGCAAGATTCACAATGGGTATCATATGGAGAAGAACACTTAGCACGCATCATAGAAAAAGCATTTCCCGCCAAACAAAGAATCGAAACAGCTTTGGAACCAACAAAAATTTTACAGCACACGGATCTCTCAATCCATACCGATCAATCTTTTATTCAAAAGAATGTGCAACCTCCAAAAAAAATGTTCAAATCAGGAAGTGTTTTTTTAGCAATCATAACGCTGATCCCTTTGCTATGGTATTTTTATACCCGCCAACCCAAAAAACAACCTATTCCAAACACATCCTCTTTTTCTCTACAACCCCAACCATCTCTACAATCTCAAAAAACTTCATCCGAACCTCAAAAGCAAAACGATCCCCCAAAGCAGCAAACAAAAGCGCTTGCACCTTCTCAAGTAGTTTCCCCAGAAGCACCCCGTGAACTGCAAAAAAAACCAACCACACCAACCGTTAAACTTGGTATTGTCACTTTTAGTGGGCCCTATGGCTCCGAAGTTTTTATCAATGGCAAAAAAATTGGCACTTTGCCAATGAAACAGTACTTCTTATCTCCTGGTACGTATTTGATTTTACTTAGTAACGGACAACGTAAAACAGTCAAAAGCATCACCATTTCTTCTGGGCAATCACAACATGTCGAAATGTAAAACCATATATTTTGACTATACCCTTGTGCTTATCTATAGCATCGTTAGTCAAAAATCATTCTCTATTACACCATGGTCATTTGAGGATCATTTCATCTGGACGCAGCTTTTACATTTGGTGGCATTTGTATTTATTCCCCTTCGTTTTTATAAAAAAGCAGGTGTTTCACCACATCAGGTCTATCGATATGCATTTGGCTTTCTTATCGTTCATGCTGTATCGCAATTTATATCTTCACTATTTTTGATGCCGACTTGCTCTTTTTGGTATGGATTACGCTGGTACTTTTTATTGGAAGCACCCTCTTTATTTCTTTTGACCAGTTTAAGTCTTTTTCTGATCCAGCATTGTTCCCGCCGAAGGTATATTTATCTCTGGTTGATATGCTTTGTTACATTTTTCGGACTATTTATTGTGTATGATTTGCTAGAAACGCCAACACTTTTCTTTTTTCACCCAAGCATTGGATATTATCCTGGTCCACTGTACGATCATTGGATTCCGATTCCTAGAAGTCTGATCTTTGCCAGTCTATGGTCTGTCGTCGCAGGAATATTTTTTTATATGTGGACCCGAAAACGCCAGATTGGTTTTCTCGGATTTATTCTGCTTTTACCGCTTTTGATTCGCAGCACCTTGGGATTACATCAAACGCACCAAACTGTGCAGTCGGCGTTGCCTTCTCATTATACAACTCAATTTACACAAGTTTTTAGTGATCAAGCGCTTCGCAGCAGTCAATTACAATCCATGGATTACTATATCCAACGCATTTCAAAAACAATCGCGCTTCCCTTACCTACAAACCCCATCAAAATTTATATCTACAGCGATCCAAGACAGAAAAAAAGGCTGACAGGTACCCATCTCACCATGATTGGTAATCCCAGACAACGTTCCCTTCATATACTTGACTTCTCAACTTGGGATCTTTTGTTTGTGCATGAGCTCACCCATGCCCTATCCTCGCCATTGCGCCAAAATATTTTATCCATGCCTCTTAATCCTCTACTTACGGAAGGACTAGCTATGTATACACAAAAATACATGGGCCCATACAATCTACAACAATGGGGCAAAGCAATTGTACGCTTTCGTAAGCAGACCACCCTTGCCAATATTGACCAGATTTCGTTTTATCGACAACCTCCCTTACATGCTTACGGACTGGCTGGTGCGTGGATAGACTATTTGATTCAAACCTATGGCATCGATCGCTACAAAAAATATTACGGAGGTCAACCATTCAGCAATGTGTATCCAAGTCCTCAACATGAAGTCGAAAAACAATGGTTCGCCTGGATGGATCAAGCGGTACTGACTGAAGAAATCTACAATACCATGCTATCCTCACTAGAAAGAAAATCTGTCTTTGAAGTCAAGTGCCCCCACGAAATTGCGCATGCTTTGTATAAAATCGAGCAGTGTCACGACGAGCAGCCGTGCAAAGGATACTGGGAAGCATATGCGAAGGGATGTTCTGAAAACTATACAATACCGAAAGGTTATCAAAAACCTATCATCAAACCTTTAGGCACACTTTTAGCAACCGATATAGATCACTATACTGCTTTGCAGAAAAACAAACACTACATCGATATTGCCAAACAATATGAAAAAATCGACGACTTTGCTTCAGCCCTAACCTATGTAGAAAAAGCAATGGCTATTGTACCGTCGGAAGTTCTTGCGATTCAGCGCGATCGGCTTTCGTTTTTATTGGATGGGTCTGCAAAAAAGAATCCAGTGCAAACAAAATCGCCCCAATTGTAATTGCCGAATCAGCGATATTAAATACCGGCCAATGATGACTTTGATAATAAACATCCAAAAAATCAATGACGTATCCCAAACGCAGACGATCAATGACATTGCCCAGTGCACCCGAAAGAATCATAACCAGACCCCAGCGTGACAAGACCTCGTGCGACTTAATGGTTTTAAATAAATAAATAACCACCGCCATGGCCGCAAAGGTTGTACCCAAAAAAAAGGGGGTCGACCAATCCGACCCAATCCCAAACGCAGCCCCTTTGTTATGGACAAGGGTAAAACTAAAAAGGCCTTTGATGACATCGATCGATTCGCCAAGTCGTAACTTTTGTGAAAAATAGGCTTTGCTACCTAAATCAAAGCCCAACAAGGCGA
>JAGRMV010000047.1 GCA_020441045.1 Deltaproteobacteria bacterium
GCCTATGGCCGTACCTAACGTCAAAATTAGCCGTCTAAATATCAGAAAAGAAAGCAAAATGGAACGTTCGTTTATACCTTTTTTTGGCTTTCTTTGATGCTGGCATCCTTTTCCATTGCTGCTTTGACGTTTTGTTGTAATTTGGGCAAGGCAATTCTAGAAAAGGCGGTTTGGGCAAAGATTTTTTTATGATCTGATGGGGCAAGCTTGTCGATTTGTTCGGGTTGCAGGTAGGTGTGCTGACGGGCTTGGGTTTCCTTGCTATCAGTCACATGTGCTTTATTATTCCAAGGGCAGACCTCCTGGCAAATATCGCACCCGGCAATCCAGCCATCAAGATGGGGTTGAAGAGCGGCTGGAATATCCTCGTTTTTGTTTTCAATGGTGTGATAGGAAATGCATTTGGCGGAATTGAGTAGAAAAGGGGCCTCAAATGCGTTAGTGGGACATGCGTCTAAACAGGCGGTGCAGGTTCCGCAATGTGCTGATGTGGGTTTGTCCTCTGGTAAGTCTAAGCTGGTCAAAAGCAACCCCAAATATAAGTAGGATCCATTTTTTTGGTTCATGATCAGGGTGTTTTTGCCCATCCATCCGACACCGGCCTGTTGGGCAAAGTCTTTTTCCAAGATGGGGGCGGTATCCACAACAATTTTTGCGTCAAACGTAAGGGCAAGCTCGTTGTGCATATAGCTTTGTAGTTGGCGCAATTTATCTTTGACAAAGTCATGGTAATCCAGTCCCCAACCATACCGCGCAAATTTTACATTTGAAGGGTGGGGAAGTTTTTGATGATATGACATGGCGACGACCACAATCGCATTGACATTCGGTAGGAGATGTTTGGCGGAAGCACGTTTTTGTTTGCGAGAAGTTTCAGCCAAATACCACATATTTTGATGATATCCCCGGTTGACCCAATCAAGGTAGTGTCTATAATTTGTCGGTATATGCTGTTTGGTAATGCCTAAAGTGCAAAACCCAAGCGTAAGGGCGTGAGATTTTATTCTGTCAACGGTATGTTGCATGTTTGCATTGGACTATACTAGGGGCAAAAACGTTACGCACGAAAAAGTGTTGCCCGCTCTTTTTGTGCAATACCGACTTTTCTATGGGGAACAATTAAAATGCAAGCCAAAGAAATGCGCTGAATGAACGCAGCAAGCGGTAGGGAAAGCTTTGTTGAATGATTGTAGTTTGATATGAGGAGCACATGATGAAAAAAATTCTACAGATTGGTTTTATGGTTGGTTTGGCCCTGGTGTTCGTACGTTGTGGGTGGTTGGAAGAAAAACTTCCGGAAAGTTGGAACCAGTCCAGTGGAGTGAAGTCATCGGTGCCCAAGGACTTGTACAAAAATGGCAATGCTGAAGAAGCCCCACTTGTACCCTGGAAAGGCAATGCCATTGCTTCCAATACATTTATCGAAATATCTAAGCGTGCCGATTTGGGGATTGTCAATATTGGTACGACCAAAATCATGCAGGGCCAACAAAATCCGTTTGGTAATGGTAATCCGTTTGGCGATTTTTTTGGTGATGATTTGTTTCGCCATTTTTTTGGCAATCCAGGTGGGCGTGGACAACAGCAGCCCAAAGAATTCAAACAGCAAAGTTTGGGATCGGGCTTTATCATTTCTGAAGATGGTTATATCGTAACCAACAACCATGTTATCGATCAAGCTGACGAGATCAAGGTTACCATCGGCAAGGACAAAGAGTATATTGCCAAGGTGGTGGGGACTGATCCAAAAACGGATGTGGCGCTGATCAAAATCGATGCAAAAGAAAAATTGCATGCACTGGCTATGGGTGATTCAGATGATCTTGAAGTCGGGGAGATTGTTGTTGCCATTGGTAATCCATTTGGTTTGTCGCATACTGTGACGCAAGGGATTGTCAGTGCAAAAGAAAGAACCATCGGGTTTGGTCCCTATGATAATTTTATTCAAACAGATGCTTCCATCAATCCAGGTAATTCGGGTGGGCCATTGTTAAACCTTAAAGCTGAAGTCGTCGGTATCAATACGGCGATTCATGCAACTGGACAGGGCATTGGATTTGCCATTCCAATCAATTTGGCCAAAAATATCATTCCACAATTGGAACAAGACGGTGCAGTCACACGCGGTTGGTTGGGTGTATATATTCAACCCATTGAAGAAAATATGCTTGAATCATTAGGGCTATCCAGTGTGCGTGGTGCCTTGGTGGCAAAGGTTCAGGTTGATAGCCCCGCTGATAAAGCAGGTATCGAACCTGGTGATGTGATTTTAAAAGTTGATGGTAAAAAAATCACAAAATCGGCAGATCTTCCCAAACTGATTGCCAATATCCCAGTGGGTGAAAAAACAGTAATCACGTTGATGCGTAACAAAAAAGAAAAAGATCTGACCGTGATTGTCGGTAAACTTGAAGATGATGATGCCAAAAAAGTGCAACCTGATGCGGGCAAAAAAATTGAAAAAGACAAATTAGGGATGATTGTAAGCCCATTAAGTGATGAAGATCGTAAAGCGTTTGGGCTTGCAAATGATACGCAAGGCCTGGTCATTCGCTCGATTGAACCTGGATCTCCGGTGCAAGGGCGTGGTATTCAAGTAGGTGACTTGATCCAAGAGCTCAACCAACAAAAAGTCCCGGATCTTGCAACCTATGAAAAAATCATGCAAAAAATGGATGAGAAATCGACAGTGATGTTAAAAGTGATTCAAAAAGATGGTGGGCGCTTGTTTGTGATTTTCCCCCTTTCATAGGCAAGACATGGTAGGATTTGTTTAGAAATGTCTGATCAAGAGAGCGATAAAAAAAAGCAGTACCAATATCCTGTTGTCAAGCAGGACAGTGTCGATCTCTACTTTCAGCAAATCAGTCGTATCCCGATTCTTTCACCGGAAGAAGAAAAAGAGCTGGCGCAAAAGTGGTACGTTGACGGCGATAAAGAGGCGGGCCAAAAACTTGTGATTTCGAATTTACGGTTTGTCGTCAAAATTGCGCGCGAATATTCTAAATATGGCATCAAAATGTCAGACTTGATCCAAGAAGGCAACATGGGTTTGATGCATGCCGTAGATAAATTCGATCCAGATAAAGGTTATCGCTTGATCACCTATGCCGTTTGGTGGATTCGAGCTTATATTCAATCGTTTGTGCTACGCTCTCTAAGCATTGTGCGTTCGGGGACCACCCGTGCTCAGCGCCGGGTTCTCAATGGTTTGCAAAAGGCGCAAAAACGCATTGCTACCATGCAAGGCGCTAATTTGCCAGTCACGACAAAGCAGCTGGCCAATGAGCTTGAAGTATCGGTGGAAGAGGTCCAAGAAACCATGGCCCTGTTGTCCAAGCGCGATGTCAGTACAGAAAAAAATGTATCCAAAAAAGATAGCAGTTTGACCTTTGGCGATACACTCAAAGATGAAAGCCAATCGGTCGAAGAAAAAATCATTCGGCATGATGTGGATGAGCGCGTACAACATATCATCCAAGATCTTTATGATGACCTTGCTCCACGTGAGCGCTATCTTTTAGAACATCGGATGCTTGCAGATGAACCCATGACTCTGGAAGCTGTAGGTCATGAATTTGGGGTGACCCGAGAACGGGTTCGCCAACTTGAATCACGTCTGAAAAAAAAGCTCAAAAAGTCTTTTGAAAACGCCGGACTAACAGGTGATGGGTGGTCCAGATTGTAATAAACAAGGCGTACGTGTAAGTGGGGTTGACTCTTTAGGTTGTCGTAAGATACAATGCTCGATGCGTGCAAAACAACATGAGATTATTTTTTTGTATTTGCTTATTGCATACATTTGTATATGCACAGGACCTGCAACTTGATTCAATTGGGCGCAGCTTTTACATCACGGAAGACGGAAATCAGCGCTTTTATCATGATAAGCATGATGATCCTAATAGAGTTTTATACAATATTGGCGCCACGCAAACAGCATATAAAAATATACACGAAATCAAAAAAAGAACGCGCGTCCCCCAAAGTCTTGGAGAAACTGATTTTTACACCAACTATATCAATGCCAAAAGTGAATTTGATATTCTTACAGATGCTGTCACCGGAAATCGGTATTATGACAACCCAAAAGTAAAAGAGGTTCAATATAAGGGTGAATATCACTGGAATATTCAACGATTCTTGATTTTCCCTCATTTCATTAAATTCAAAATTGAAAAAAAACAAGCAATGCTTAATGTTACCCAAGATGTTTTTCGATATTTTCTTTATATGGAAAAGGGTAACAGAGTTAGTGCTTGGCGAGAAACTAAAGTTTTTTTAGGTCAGTACGTTGAACCGTTAATTAATAATGATTATGAGAAATGGACTAAAGAAGTCTTTCCAATGATTTATCCTTGGTATGAACATAGGAAGATAGATGATGGTGATTTTTTGCTTTGTGAGTTGGACACTTTATATAACAGCGGAGATGAGACGCATCTTCCAGACCAAGTTTTAGAATACAACAGCAATGTACGACGCCAGAAAAACTTTTATAATGAACCGTATAAAGGAGAAAATAGAAGATTGATCTCCAGAAAAGAACTTTTTGATGCGTTGTTTGTGTACAATGTGCTGTATCGAAAAAAAACTATAGCCGATGCGAAGAAGATAGCCAAAAAATCCGTAGATGGGCCAATAAAATATTATCAACAAAAAATAATTGAGTTGCAGGCGCGTCCATTAATAGAAGAAAAAATAATCCAGAAGGCAGATTTTCCAGACGGATTTTATGAATGGGACCCAATGATGCAACAAACCTGGTACCAAGACCCACGAAATGCGGCAAGAATTCCGATTGTGCAGCAAGCATTTACTGAAGATGACCGGAACCAACAAATAGAATTTTTCCGTACATTTCGTTATGCAGATTGATTGAAATAAGAATTTAGTGATTGAAAATCTATGCATCTTCGGTAAAAGCCATAGTGGAAGAAATTATAATAACGATAACTATGCTTATATAGGAGAAATTCCGTGGCCAATGCTTTTTTTGAACCCCCGTATCCAATCAATGAACCGATTTTGGACTATCGACCTGGATCTCCTGAAAGAAAAGAAATCCAAGCGCAGCTGGCTTTTTTAAAGTCACAAATGCTCAATATTCCGATGATCATCAACGGTCAACCCGTTGAAACAGGTGATACGGTTTCTATTCATCCACCGCATGAACATGCCCATACATTAGGACACTATCACAAAGGACATAAAGAACATGTTCGCCTTGCGATCGAGGCAGCATTATCAGCCAAAGCCAAATGGGAAAACATGCCCTGGCAAGAACGAGCCAGTATTTTTCTGAAAGCGGCTGATTTGATTGCGGGTCCATACCGTGCTCGGATCAACGCAACGACCATGTTAGGGCAGAGCAAAAATGTGTTTCAAGCAGAGATTGATGCGGCTTGTGAGTTTGCCGATTTTTTACGATTTAACGTCGCTTTTATGACGCAAATGTACGACGGGCAACCTGAATCGGCGCCGGGCATTTGGAACAAGATGGAGTATAGGCCGCTTGAAGGATTTATCTTTGCATTGACCCCATTTAATTTCACTTCGATTGCGGGTAATCTTGGCGGGGCGCCAGCTTTGCTTGGGAATACGGTTGTGTGGAAACCAGCTGAAACGCAAATTTATTCAGCCAAAGTTATCATGGATGTTTTTATCGAAGCCGGGCTGCCCGCAGGCGTCATCAATCTGGTCTTTGTTGATGGACCCGATGCAGGAGAGGTGATTTTTTCGCATCCGGATTTTGCCGGTTTACATTTTACCGGTAGTACCCAAGTCTTCCAGCACCTTTGGAAAGAAATTGGCAATAACATCGCAACCTACAAATCTTATCCACGTATTGTAGGTGAAACGGGAGGCAAGGATTTTATCGTAGCGCATTCATCCAGCCATGTGCCCAAATTAATTACGGCTTTGACCCGCGCTGCCTTTGAATTTCAAGGTCAAAAATGTTCAGCGTGTTCGCGCGCGTACATTCCAGAAAGCCTGTGGGAGGAAGTCAAAGCAGGCTTGGTTCGAGATGTCGAGTCTTTTAAAATCGGCAGCCCAGAAGATTTTACCAATTTTATCAATGCGGTTATTGATGAAAAAGCGTTCGATAAAATCTCAGGCTATATTGAGCAAGCCAAACAAAGCAGCGATGCCGAAATTATCATCGGTGGTGCATGCGATAAAAGCAAAGGCTACTTCATTCAACCTACTGTTGTGCAAGCTAAAAAGTCAGACTTTGTCACGATGCAAGAAGAAATCTTTGGTCCGGTTTTGACGGTATACGTTTACCCAGACCATGAGTTCGAAAATATCTTGGACGTCGTTGATCAAACGTCACCATACGCACTAACCGGAAGTATTTTTGCGACAGACCGCTATGCAATTACATTGGCCAAGAAAAAGCTCAAACATGCCGCCGGTAATTTTTACGTCAACGACAAACCCACCGGCGCAGTCGTCGGCCAACAACCCTTCGGCGGCGCCCGCGGATCGGGCACCAACGACAAAGCCGGCTCCATCCTCAACCTATACAGATGGATAAGCGCCCAAACCATCAAAGAAACATTCGATGCACCAACAGATTACCGATATCCATTTATGGAGGAGTAGAATCACAAAAGGGTGAATGCGACAAAACTGGTTTTGTCGCAGAGGGAAAACGTGAGTTTGCCTTAAGAGTAAGACGAAGTCTTACGCCAGAAGGTAATTGCACCAACAGATTACCGATAGCCAGTGATATGGGAAAAAACTTGCAAGTAAAATCCTTTTCCATTCTAATAAAAGCATTATGTTTTTATACGCAAAGAAATATCTAGGTTTGTTTGTTTGTGTTTCTTTTTTGATTTTACTGCTTGCTTGCGAAAAATCTAAAGCACCTTTAGATAGTAATCATCAATCTCCTGAGGATGTGATGTTGAGTACATACACGCTTATTGTCAATGGGGAGTATGATAGGGCAAGACAAAATTTTTCTGATCAGTTTATTGACATTATGTTGACCAAACATCACATAACATTTGAGAAGTACTGTGAAAATACCAAAGGTTGGAAAGTGCAGTGGTTGAAAACGCAATCCATGGGTAATCAATACAATAAGGATATGTGGCGCGTAAAAATAATTCCAGATGAAGGCAAAGGCCCAAATAACGGTCCAGGTATTGTGCAAGATTTTTATCTTATTGATGGCCAATGGAAAATTGTTTTTTGGGGAGATTATCCTAAAACGTAAATATTTGTGTTGTATAATTTTGTCGATAATATTTTATCACGGCATAGAGTAGAAAAAAATTTGCGCTTACTTATTTTGAGGAATTGAAGAAGCCTTATGGGCAAGGTTTCATCGTCTGGTTTTTCTTTTGATGTGGTTGGTTAGGGTGTTTTTTCTTGTGGTTTTTATTCCTTCTTATCTGTGATAAGAGGTAGGTGTTTATGTGGATTAAGCTAGATTACCTTATTTTTCGACCGGTTCTGGCTTTTTTGCTTCCTTCTTCTTGGCTTATTGCGCTTTACTCTTGGGCGCGTCCTAGAATTTTGCCTTGGATTGCGAAGACCAAATTTAGCGCGGTTGTTGTGGATGAGCCGCGTACGTATTGGGGACAAACATTTCGTAATCCATTAGGGGTGGCGGCTGGTTTTGACAAAGATGGCCGTTTGTTACCTTTTTTGTACCGGCTTGGTGCGGGTTATGTCGTCGTGGGTACAGCACTTGATAAACCTCATCAAGGCAATCCTGGTGTGCCATGGGTACCTCTTACGCAATCACATGCTGCGATCAATCGCTTGGGATTGCCTAGTCCGGGGATTGATCAAGTCTTGCAAAACATTCAAGATTTTCGCCGTCAATACAATCCAAAAGATTTTCCTATTGGGCTCAGTATCATGGGGCATCCACTCGATGATGCTGATGCTAAGGCGCAAGGTATGATCATTTGTATGCAAAAAGCACAGGGGTTTGTTGATTTTATTGAACTCAATCAAAGTTGTCCCAACGTAGGGGAAAATTTAGATGCCTTGGATGTTCCTGCAAGTTGTTTTGAGATGGATATTCCGATCGTTTTGAAATTGCAACCAATGCCGCCTCAACAAAAAATCATTGATCTATGCGCGCAAGGCAAAATCAGTGGCATTGTTGTTGGTAATACACAGAAAGATTATGATCCATCTTTATTGTATGCCAAAGATCAAAGACACGCGCGCTATTTCCAAAATAAATATGGTGGTGGTTTAAGTGGGTACCCGCTGTTTGAAGAGAATATCAACCATATCAAACAATGGCACCAAGCATTACAAGCAGTAAATGCCAGTACCCTTCTGATTGGCTGTGGAGGCATTCGAAGTAATAGGGAATATAACACATATATGCAAACATGCGGACTAACACAGTTATACACAGGTTTATGGGAAGTATATGCGCATGTTGGAGCGCGTAAAACTTGGGCACATTTTTTTGTACAAGATCAGAATGCATAAACTTGATCCATTGTTTGATACGTTAAAAGACATCATTGGTACTTGTATCGATCAAACCAAAGATATAGCATGTGCGGATGTTCGGGTATCAAATGTCATCAAAGATTTTTTTGCGACTCATCCAGTATACCAAACGTTTGCTTTTTTCTCAGAAGAAGATCAGAGCCAGGCATTTACACTGCCGATGATATTACTTGATCCAATTGATGGTACTAAAGAGTTCATCAAAGGTTCTGACGAATGTGTAGTCAGTATGAGTATTTTGTATTCGCTAGATTTGCATGATCAACGCAATATGCATTGGATCTATAATTTTCGTAATCAGGATGAGGTGCTTTATAACAACCGAAGCTTTACAGTGCAGCATATTACCTCCGTTCCAATGCAACAGACAAAGTACCAAACCGTTATTTCTCGTACTGAATATAAAAAATATGAATTGGCTAGGCTGGACATTCCGAAGTTATATATGCAACCTATTGGGAGCATTGCTTACAAATTAGCGGCGCTGGCTACGCAAGCATGTGACTTTGTGATCTCTATACATAACAAACATGTTTGGGATATTGCTGCTGGTAGTATGATGTTGTCTCTACAGGGCTATGTTTTTTTAGAAAAACATAATCCGATACAATCTTTAGAGCAACGTTTGTATCATGGACCGTTGATATGGTTGCCAAAAGATAAGCAAGATGAATTGATGCCGTTGATTCATGCAATCCTTCAAAATGTCGATAGCGTATAATATTGCCCATACTACAAGCCTGGAGTGATCATCTATTGTAATGATTGAGGCGGATTGAAGATCGAGTGAGTTTGCCTTCCTGTATTCGACAGCTGCGCAAGTACTCATACAGGAAGACAAACTCACGCTTAAGAGCCGCATAAGAGAGATAGGTTTTTGTTTATCTACCCATAGTTTTCTTCTATATATAAAAGTATCATAGCTTATGCTTTTATTTCTGTAAGTTGCTGAAGTAGGATGTTGCCAAAACTTTCAATCTTGTGCGGGCCGAGTCCATAGATACGTTCGAGCTGGCTCAAAGTTTGTGGGTTTTTTACGGCTAGTTCATCTAGGGTTTTATTACTAAAAACCAAAAATGCAGGCATGTCGTTTGATTTGGCAAAGTCTTTGCGCCATTGTTTGATTTTTTCTAAGCGCTGTCTTTGTTCGTCATTCATCATACGAGCTTGTACAGAAATTTGTTTTTTACGAGCTGATTTTGTTGGTGCTTGTTTGATGGGTGCATGACTGATGATCATGGCAGAAGATTCTGGTGCGCATATATCACAGTGACCACAGCTATCGATACGCTCTTGATCTTTAAAATAGGTCAAAATACCGCTATGTCGACATTCGGCTCCTTCACAATAATGAATCAATGCATCCAGTGATCTCCATTTGTTGTTGATCACTGCTTTGGGCGCTTGGCTTTGTCCAATAAAATAAGACTGCAAGCCTTTGTCTTTTTTGGCGTATAAAAGCAGGCAAGTCGAAGGTTTGTTATCCCGACCGGCGCGGCCCATCTCTTGGTAGTAGGATTCGATATTGGCAGGTATTTGGTAATGCACAACCAAACGAATATCCGGGTGATCGATTCCCATGCCAAAGGCATTGGTTGCAATCAAGACTCGAATATCACCTTGCTCAAAGGCGTCTTGAATCTGACTTCGCGTTTCATCTGCAAGTCCTGCATGGTAAAAATCAGTTTGGGGAACAAATACCGAGATTTCTTGCTGTAAATATTCACAGTTTTTTCGGGTGCCGGCATAGATGACAATTCGACCTTCGGGGGTTTGGGCAATGGCTTGTTTGATTAAGGTAAACTTATGCTCATCGGATACGCAGTCTTCGACCTGATAAAACAGATTGGGCCGGTAAAAACCATAAATATGGCGATCGGGTTTGTGCATGCCTAGAACATGGCTGATATCGGAGAGGACCATCGGGGTAGCAGTGGCAGTTGAAGCCAAAATCGGAACATTGGGTTTATATTCACGCATGAGTTTTAAATGTGCATAATCTGGACGAAAATCGTGCCCCCATTGTGATACGCAATGGGCTTCGTCAATGGCAATCAGTGTGATGGGTTTTTGCTGAAACCATTGTATAAATCCTTCCTTTTGTACGCGCTCAGGCGAAAGATATAAAAGGTAAGCATCGTTATTTTCGATCTCGCGAAAAACTTGTCGTTTTTCGATCGGGCTTTGTCCAGAATGAATACATCCTGCAGGAATATTTTTGCCACGCAAATTTGTTACTTGATCGCGCATCAGTGAAATCAAAGGTGAAATTACAATTGTAATGCCTTGATTGATCAGTGCAGGAAGTTGGTAACACAAAGACTTTCCTCCGCCAGTAGGCATAACAGCCAATGTATCCTGACCTGCAAGTATAGAACGAATAATTTCTTGTTGCCCCCGCCGAAAATGGTCGAGGCCAAAGCGAGACTGTAGTATGCCTAGCATGGCATTTTGGTTTTTTTCGTTATGCATGATCATCATCGAGTGTATTGTGGTTTAACATGTAAGTTATAAGCAAGTTTAATGCCATAGAAATATTTACATTGTGGAAGGGTGCTCGACAATACCTTCATAAAACACCTTACATCCTCCTGTTGCTATATCACCAATTTTTTTGCCAACACTGGTCACTGGTGCGGTAAGGGTTTTAAGTACAGATTTTCCCACGCCAAATTCGGGTTTCGATATAGGACCTTCTACCTTCTGCACCAAATCAGCACAGCCTTTGCGGTTTAAAAAGCCGATTCTCATATCTTCAAAGGTCTGTTGTTTTAGATCAATGCTGCCCTTTGCCGCAATACGGTGTTTAGATGTTGCGATAGCGACGTCTTGCATATGCATTTTGCTCTCTTTGGCTTGGATATCAATATGTATATTCTGTACATTGGTTTTTCCACCAATCATGCCTGGGATCGATTGACTGACTTTCATACCCTGACTGGCAAGTAGACCAATAGGACCGAGCGTAAGAAATCCTGCAGCGTCAAGTAGGCTAGCTTTATTGCTATCGATATAGCTTTCAATCAAAGCGTTGGCATTGATATTTTGTATTTCAATATCATGGGCTTTGAGTTCAAACATGCCAGTGATGTTTTCAAGTTCATCAAGGTCGGGTAAAAAGCCGCTACCTCGAACTGAAAATGCTCCTAGCAGAGGATAGGCGAAATCCTCATGGAGATAAGGCGTAAGTTGAGTAAGGTCAAACTTTGCAAGGGAGAATGCAAATGCAATATCATGCAAAGTATCTGAGATTTGAGCTGAAAATGAAGCATCGAAAGCTTGGTCAAATACATTGCAGCTGATTTTGTTGACTTCTAGTGCGCTATTGCGCAGAGTCATCGAAGTTGAAAAGCTGTCTAACTGTATATAAGGATGTAACAAAGACTGTAACGAAAGATCTATCTTGATCAAAGCCTCCTCTATGGGGTGATTCATGTCGGCGATCGTGAAATGAGATGACTTTGCGATGAAGTCTTTTAGCATCATGTCGCCTAGCTTCGCCTTTTCGATTTGAATATGCAGATGATCAATTTGAAGCGGCTTAAATGTGCTGCCAGTTTGCTTTGTCGAATCTTCCTTTTTTATGGTTTCTGAAGGTGTTGGCGAAGCATTCGAAGGACTAAAGATTTCGATATCACTGGCCATGATGAGCAACTGTTTGATCTGTATTTTTTTTTGTAGCAATGCCAGCAGTTGTATATCGATACGGGCTTTTGAAATCTTTGCATGCAAGCGCGCTTTTTCTGCCAGTGATAAGTCAAATACAGTGATATGCAGCGGGTCTAAAAACTGATGTCGAACTTGTTGTAGATTGAATGTGAATCTCGTATTTTTTTCTAGGATGGGTGTGATTTTTTTTATCATCAGCCTGTCTCCGAAGGTTTCTAAGGCAAGAAAAAATAGACAATATCCAATAAAAAGTAAGCTCAAAGC
>JAGRMV010000048.1 GCA_020441045.1 Deltaproteobacteria bacterium
TTGTATAATTTTTATGATCGCCGTTATTTTGAAAGTCGCTTGCGCCCGATACGTATTACCATTGACCAAAGACTGCATTTTCAAAAGCTAGGGGTTTGTGACGATGTAAAAGCGTTTCCATATGATGACGTGATTGTCGAGTGTAAATTCGCACAGGCAGATCAAAGTTTGGCAGAAAACTTTTTACACCAATTCCCTTTTCGTCCTTCACGCTTTTCCAAATATGTAACAGGGATGCAAACCATGGCGTTCGTTGAGCAGGACTTAGACCAGTAATTGTACATGATCGAATGGCTCCTAGTCTGGTCGTTTTTTCTGTGGTTTTTTATAAGGAATCATTTAAAGCCTTTATTTGTAGAGCAATGGCCTTGGTTAAAAGACTTTCGATTACGAATTGTCTGTAGATTTATTGCTGATCAGGGCTGATTGTTACCGTATACGGGCCGTGGTAAAATAAATAGCAATCAATGTAATCATGCCACCAGTCATTTGCAGTATACTGGCATGTTCGCGAAATAAGAAAATCCCCAATACAAATGCCAATACCGGCTGTAGCAACAAGATCAATCCTGAGAGCGCCAGTGGCACCTTGGTGAGATTGGCAGAAATCAAAAACCATCCAATCACCTGTGAAACCAGGGCTAAAATCATGTACAGCGGCCATTGTTGCCGAAAATGGGAAAAGTTGGCACCTTCAAGCCAGGCAAAGCATGCGGCAAACAAAGCTGCAATGCCCAAGATGATACATAAACAGGTTTTTGTACTGGGAGATCCATTCAGTGTTTGAATTTGTCGGGTACAAAAGACAAAGCCAGCATAAAATGGACCTGTAAGCAGACCAAAAATCACGCCCCAGGTAAAATTTGGATTTATGTTGGCGTGGGTCTCAAAAACACCGACCAATAGTGTGATCCCAAGCATGGCCAATAAAGCACCAAGAAGCCACCTTAGGGTGATTTTTTCTTTGAGAAAAAGGTAGCCAGCGATACCAGAGAAAAAAACCTGTGTATTGCCTAGAATCGTGGCAATACCAGCCCCTGTATAATAAATAGACCGATGCCATACATTCAAATCCATGGCAAAAGCAAATGCACCAACAAAAGCATATCCCCAAAAGGGGAGCATCTTTTTACACCATAAGGGTGGCAATTCCTTGTAGCAAAATGGCAAGAAAATCAAAGCCGCCAACAGTGTACGATAAAAAGCAACGACATTGGGCGCATCATGGATAAATTTTACCATAATCGGAGCCCATGCAATACAGGCGGCGCCAAGAACAAGTTGTAATATTGCTTTTTGCACTAGAATCCTTCTCAGAAGCATGTGGCATAAGATGGGATTTGTCAAATTGGCTATGGTGCTAGCAGTATTTTATTGGAAGTGCTAGAGAAAGTGGCATATGCGACTAAATGGTTGAATTTTTTCTTGTTTTTTTGTTATAATGACTATAGTTGTTGATGTAAAGGAGACGTGAGGAATGGCTTATACAAAAGCAAGTATGATTGATGCGATTTGCGAAAAAATCGGTTTGCCCAAGCGCGAGTCCACAGATGTGGTTGAGCTCCTTTTTGAAATGATGAAAGAAACGCTTGAAAGAGGCGACAATCTTAAGATTTCTGGTTTTGGTTCTTTTTTGATTCGGGACAAACGCTCACGGATGGGTAGGAATCCACAAACTGGAGAATCGATGGAGATCACAGCCAGAAGGGTGATCACATTCAAGCCCAGTCAAATTCTTCGCGATGCACTCAATGAAGACTAATTCTTGCGGGTAACCTGTTCAAACACATTGATATCTTTATCTTTTGCGGATATATAGCGTAGCCTAAACGATGAACCTATGGTGAGGTTCTGGGTAGGTGCAAAAATATGCTATCAAACTACATAACAGTTTTGGTCTGTGTTTTATTTACACTATTGTTTGTGACAATCAATTTGTATTTATCTAGACGTCTTGCGCCAAAAATCAAAAATGTACTTAAATCCATTCCTTATGAATGTGGTGAAGAGCCAGAAGGAACGCCTTTTATTCAATTGAATCCACGATATTATGTATTTGCTTTGGCTTTTTTGATTTTTGATGTCGAAATTATTTTTATGTATCCTGTTGCCAGTGTTTTTCGGCAGTGGGTAGACCGTGACTTGGGTGTTTTTGTGCTGACTGAAACCTTGACCTTCTTGGTGATTTTATTTTTTGGTCTCATATACTTATGGAAAAACGGAGACCTGCAGTGGATTCAAACCATAGAGAAGGATGAGTTGTGAGTGTAGCCAGTCCCATCTGGGAGATGTTTCTGCAAAAAATTGATTCGGCAACATTACTGGAACATGCAAGTTTGATTTACGTTCGGGTTGTGCCCAAGGATTTGTTACCAGCATTAACCTTTTTGGCCAAAGATGATGCATTTCAGATGGACTATTTAAAATATATGACAGTCATCGATTGGGAAGATCACTTTGAACTCGTCTATCATCTCTATTCCTATCGTACCAATCTAGAGTGTTGTGTTTCGGTTGAGATCGCCCGAGAAAACCCCATCGTAGCGTCTTGTCATCATATTTGGCCAGCGGCAAATTGGCATGAGCGTGAAATGTATGATTTATTTGGCGTCACATTTTCAAATCACCCCAACTTACAAAGATTATTATTGCCAGTGGATTGGGTTGGACACCCTTTGCGCAAAGACTTTGTAGAACAAGATCATTTTAATGGTGTTTCTACCACTAGAAATAATGTGGTGAAATTACCCAGCGCAAGAGAATTTGAGTCATGAATTTCGAAACGCAATATATCAATGATCGTCAGATGGAATTGAATATGGGACCGCAACACCCTTCTACGCATGGTGTGTTGCGCTTTATTGTAACGACCGATGGGGAATTGATTGAAAAAGTCGTACCGGATGTAGGATATTTGCACCGCTCCATTGAAAAAATCGGTGAGAAGGTAAGCTATCACGGTTTTATGCCATATACCGATCGTGTGGATTATGTCAGTGCAATGACTGCCAATCATGCATATGCCCGATCGATAGAAAAAATGGCCAACATCGAAGTGCCTAAGCGTGGTCATTATCTTAGAATGCTTGCGGATGAACTTTGTAGATTAGCATCCCATTTGATAGCCATTGGTACATACCCTATGGATATTGGGGCTGTGACACCTTTTGTCCATGCTCTTCGTGAGAGAGAAAAAATCAATGACCTATTGGAAGAGCTCTGTGGTGCTAGATTAACTTATAATTATATGAGAATTGGTGGCGTATCTTTTGATATTCCACAACAGTTTGTCTCAAAAACCAAAGTGTTTTTACAGGAGTTTGCCATTTTTTTGGATGAGCTCGATCGTATGCTCAGTGAAAATACCATTTTTATTCAGCGGGTGGCGAATTTAGCAGCGATAACAACAAAAGATGCGATTGCATATGGTTTGGTTGGACCCAATTTACGTGCTACGGGATTGCATTATGACTTACGTAAAGATCAACCATACGCATGCTATAACGAATTAGACTTTGAAGTGCCCGTGGGAAAAGGTGAACAAGGTATCCTGGGTGACTGTTATGATCGTTTTATTGTTCGTGTCGAAGAAATGAAGCAGTCAGCAAAAATGATTCGCCAGATCATTGATAATCTTCCAGAAGGTCCAATTATTGGGAAGGCGCCAAAGACAATTCGTGAAAAAGATACCTCATCTTACGCCAGTGTCGAATCTTCTCGTGGGGAACTCGGTTTTTTTGTTGTCGCCAATGGTACAGCCAATGCGCATCGCGTGAAAATTCGTTCCGGTAGTTTTGCCGCCATCTCAATGCTCGAAAAAATAGCGCAAGGTGTTTTTATTGCTGACTTGGTTGCCATTATTGCGAGTTTAGATTTGGTCGCGCCGGAGATTGATCGTTGATGTCAGTCCAGTACTTAGCAGATGCAGCATATCGTGAAGAGGTATTGCTTTTTTTTTCACGTGTCATTCCTGGCCAGGTCATTGAAGCCATTACCCTTTTTGCAACAGTTGCGGTGTTTTTTAGTTTGATGGTGACGCCCATTGCTGCCATTTCGGTGTATATCGAGCGGCGTTTGTCGGCCAAAATGCAGTCACGTATCGGATGTAATAGGTTGGGACCTGAAGGTATTTTTCAAATGGTCGCAGATGGCATCAAAATGATCAGCAAAGAAGATTTTATGCCTCAAGGGGCTGATGCATTTTTGTTTAAGTTTGCACCTTATTTGGTGATGGTTGGGGCTTTTGTAAGTTTTGCTTGTATTCCGTTTTCTAAGCAGTTGTTGTTAGCCGATATCAATATAGGTGTAGTTTATTTGCTGGCATTATCTTCTATTGTTGTGATCGGAATTATGTTGGCAGGGTGGTCGTCGAACAATAAGTGGTCTTTGTTGGGATCATTGCGATCAGCGGCACAAATTGTCAGTTATGAAATTCCACTGGGCATGTCATTGCTCATTCCAGTGATCATTACAGGCAGCCTTAATTTGCAAGAGATCAATCAGTTTCAAAGTGGTGGTATACACAACTGGCTTGTTTTTTATGCACTGCCTTTTACCGTTCCCGCATTTGTCATTTACTTTATTTCGGCATTGGCTGAAGTTAATAGGACCCCATTTGATTTGCCTGAAGCAGAGTCAGAGCTGGTTTCTGGTTTTCATACGGAGTACAGTGGTATTCGATGGGGACTTTTTTTTATTGGTGAGTACCACAATATGTTTTTGATCAGTTGTATTGCGGTAACAGCTTTTTTAGGGGGATATCAAAAATCAGCTGCGAATTTCCCCTTTGTCATTGTTTCACTGTTTTTTATGTTCTTCATAACGTTTCACATATTGACGTTTCTTCCTAAACTTGGGTTTTCCTTATTTCAAGGTAAAAATATTTTAGATATGCTGATGTTCCATCATCCAAAGCCTATGCGCCGATGGTTGCGTATAGTTTGTTTGATATTGGCAGTTGTCGTCTCTATTTTGTTTTACATAAATCATGCGCATTCAAATATGATTCAAGTGGTCACTTTTATATCGAAAGCTTATTTTTTGGTTTTATTTATTATGTGGTTACGCTGGTCGTTACCACGTTACCGGATTGATCAGTTGATGGATTTATGTTGGAAAAAATTAATTCCAATCAGCTTTATTTGTTTATGTGGTGTCTTGGTGTGGGTGGTATTGATATGAAGCAATATATTTTAGATATTGTTCATGGAATAAGCAGTATAGCCAAAGGGATGTGGGTGACTTTTACCTATTTGTTTAAGCCACATGCGACGGTTGAATACCCCGAAGTGAATGTTGAGTCTATGCTTCCCCCCAGATACCGAGGTATTCTACAAGTTGATATGGATCTTTGTATTAGTTGTTTGGCTTGTGAAAGAGCCTGCCCCATTGAATGCATTGTCATTGAAGATGTCAAAGGAGATAAAACATTTGTCACATCCAAATTAACCCAAAAACCGACGCCTAAAGTTAAATATCCGCTGCGATTCGACATCGATATTGCAAAATGTATGTTTTGTGGCTTGTGTGTTGAGCCATGTCCCACTGGAGCCATCCATCACACAAGAAAATTTGAAGGTAGTGTGACCAACGTTGCCGACCTTACGTATTCTTATATTCGTGATACAGATATTGAACTTGCCGAAAAACAAGTAGAGCTATTGGCTAATAAAAAAGAAAAGGAACAAGCATAATGTTCTCAGAAGAGATTCGAACGATGGTATTTTTTGGTGCGGGCATGATGACACTTATTTCTGCGGTACTTATCATTTTTTTTAACAATTTACTTCATTCAGCGGTGGCTCTTTTTTTTACGTTGGTTGGAATCGCTATTCTTTATATTCTTCTAGGAGCAGATTTTTTGGGAATTTCGCAAGTGCTTGTTTATGCAGGTGGTGTGCTGGTTTTAATCATTTTTGGTATTTTTTTAACGACGCCACATGTAGATGAACTTGGAAGCGCGCGTAAAAGCATTGCGACATGGATCACCATTGGTTTTGGCTTTTTGCTTTTTCGATTATTGGCCAAAATGATTCTGCAAATGCCATGGGTGACCAAAATCCCTCAGAGTCGACCTACAATCAACAGCATAGGTAATTTATTCTTAAGTAAATATTTGCTCCCTTTTGAATTGATATCAGTTGTTTTACTGTTTGTGCTTATTGGGTCGATATTGATCATACGAAAGGATTTACGAAGATAATGCCGGCGCTGTTTTCATTGCAATCATACCTTCTTCTTTCAGCCATGCTTTTTGTCATTGGCTTGATTATCGTTTTGACGAAAAACAATGCGATCCAAATTATTATGGGTATCGAGTTGATCTTCAATGCAGCTGCAATCAATTTTGTCGCATTTTCATGTTTTCGGCCACATTTGTTAGACACACTTCAAATGTCGGGGCAGGTGATTGCGATTTTTGTTATCGTTGTAGCAGCAGCAGATGCTTGTGCGGCGCTTGCGATTATTCTTTCATTGTTTCGTGTATTTAAAACAACCCGTATTCAGAACATCAATCGGTTAAAAGGATAGTATGTATTTGTTCTATATTATTATTTTACCTCTGATTACTGCAGTACTGCTACGCTGGCATGTCTTTGATAACAAAAAGTCTGCAGGTGTTATTGCTTGTTGCTCTGTACTTGGTTCATTTGTGGTGGTCTTATTGCATACGCGTTATCTTTTTATGGCTGGGGATAGTGGCGCTATGTATTTTGAGAAGCTATGGGAATGGAAAATTTTACCTGATGTTACAATGCCATTTGGTTTACGCCTTGATGCGATTTCTTATGTGATGTGTCTTTTGGTGACTTTTGTTGGTTTTTTGATTCATGTTTATTCCTTAGGGTACATGAAGCTCAAAGAATATAGTCGTTACTTTTCCTATCTAAACCTGTTTGTTGCAATGATGTTGTTACTTGTTTTATCTGACCAGCTTTTATTTATGTTTATTGGCTGGGAAGGTGTTGGACTTTCTAGCTTTTTGTTGATTGGTTTTTATCATCAGTCCCATAAAAACATGAATGCTGCCAAAAAAGCCTTTATTGTCAATCGTATTGGAGATTTAGGGTTGTTACTGGCGATGATTTTACTTTTGGCGATTTATTTTTTGGAATCAGGACAATTTAGTCTTTCAGTTTTAACACTAGAGACGAAAGCTTCTCTCTTACAAGCTCCTGGCATTGGAGATTTTACATTGATTGGTATTGTCGGAGTGTTGCTCTTTTTTGGTGTTTGTGGAAAATCAGCGCAAATGCCTCTTTATATGTGGTTACCTGATGCAATGGCTGGGCCTACACCTGTATCAGCATTGATGCATGCTGCATCGATGGTAACCGCAGGAATCTATTTAATGAGCCGGATGCATTTTATTTTTGATGGCTCGGTTTTTGTAAGTCATTTGGTGATGTGGGTCGGAGTTATAACGGCCCTGTTTGGATCGACTGTGGCTATTTTTCAGCGTGATATCAAGAAAATATTAGCGTTTTCTACAATCAGTCAATTGGGGTATATGACTTTAGCGTGTGGCATTGGCGCTTATGGTGTTGCTTTGTTTCACGTTCTTACGCATGGTGTATTTAAAGCACTGCTTTTTTTAAGTGCAGGTGATGTCATCAAAGCATGTAAGGGCAATCAAGATATTTATCTTATGGGAAACCTGCGCCATAAATTGCCCCGAACACATGTGATGTTTTGGATGGGGGCACTTTCATTGGTCGGTATATTCCCTTTAGCAGGGTACTTTTCAAAAGACTTGATTTTGTTTCACTTGTTTACAAATCATTTCGGGGTGTATCTACTAGCTCTGCTTGGCGTGTTTTTTACCAGCTGCTATATTTTTAGACTTTTGTATTTGGTATTTTATGGCAATAGGCAAGCTGATACAAATCAGGAATACCGCACACCCATAACGATGCTGTTTCCTATGGTGATTCTCTCAATACTACTTCTAATGCTAGGGTGGTTATGGGTACCTTCATTTTTACATTTGCCCGAAGTCTTACCAGAGTTTTTTGCAACTGTTTTACCAGTTGAGTTAGGACATCACTTAGTATTCAAAGAATTAATCGTTGGGTTGATTTCTACTGTATTTGCGGCGACTGGTTTTTTTCTTGCGAGGAAGTTCTTTTTGTATGGACCAAAAGCAGATTTTTGGATTGCCAAACGCTATCCACGTTTTTATCGGTTGCTATCACATCAGTATTATCTAGATGAACTTTACTATAAAGCATTTGTATTCGAAAATCACGATGATCGTGATCCAAACGAGGATAATGCGTTTACCAATTCGGTACTTCATGTCGTTGCAGTATTTAAAGGGCTTATAGATCGATATTTTATTGATGGTTTGGTGCATTGGTTTGCTTGGATTCCAATGTTTCTTGGTTCTGTCTATGCAAAAATTCAAAATGGTCAGATTCAAAGCTATTTGCGGTGGATAACAATGGGAAGTTTAATTTCGTTGTTGTATTGGTTTTTATGGATTTCTAAGGCAGGGCAATAATGGAGCTGTGGATGACATTCCTTCTTTTTTTCCCTATGTTGGTTGGTGTTGTACTTTTGATGGTGCCCAAACATGTACACAATACAATCTATAAAATATCTTTGGGAGCGACGGTAGCTCATTTTGTTATTCTCTGTTTGACTCTAGTGCAAATCGATTTTTCTTTCGACCAGTGGCATTATGTTGTGAAAGTTCCCTGGATCGAGCCTCTGCATATTTATTATGCGCTAGGAATCGATGGATTATCAGCGTTGATGTGCCTGCTGACAAGTATAACTATGGTTTTAGCCATAGCACTCTCCTATAAAATAAAGAAAAAGAGTAAGGCCTATTTTATTTTGATGCTTTTTTTGCAGACAGGTATTTATGGTGTTTTCTTATCTATTGATCTGTTTTTATTTTATATTTTTTGGGAGATGGCACTGATTCCACTCTATTTTTTGATTGGTATTTGGGGTGGGGTAAGACGTGAATACGCTGCAATTAAATTTTTTATTTATACCATGATCGGCTCCGTTTTTTTGCTCTTGTCTCTGGTCTTACTTTATCTGCTTAATCCCACTGATTCGGGGATTTTGTTAACAGACTTGCATGTGCATCAGCAGTGGATTAGAAATTTTTCTGAGTTGATTTGGGGCATACCGGTGTCGACCATGATTTTTCTAGGTTTGTTTATTGCTTTTGCCATCAAAATCCCGATTTTTCCTTTTCATACATGGCTTCCTGATGCCCATGTGCAAGCTCCAACGCCTGTAAGTGTCGTCTTGGCTGGAATTTTGTTGAAGCTCGGTATGTATGGAATGCTTCGATTTACCCTTGGTTTTGTACCTGGTGAAGTTGTTATGTTTGCACCAGTGATCTTTATTTTGGGTGTGATCAATCTGATTTACGGCGCTTTTTGCGCGATGTATCAAAAAAACATGAAAAAGCTGATCGCTTATTCATCTATTAGTCACATGGGCTATTGTATCATTGGTTTTTCAGCACTTACATTTTTAGGCTTGGAAGGTAGTATCATGCAAATGTTAAGTCATGGATTGATTGCGGCATTATTGTTTATCATTGCTGGAGCGATTTATGAAAGAACCTATACGCTTACGATGAGTGACTTAGGAGGTTTTGCAAGTCAGTTGCCGCGGCTTACATTTGTAGCTGTTTTTGCAGTTTTTGCTGCGATTGGATTACCGGGCTTGTTTGGTTTTGTATCTGAATTTATGGTGCTTGTCGGAGCCTTTATGGGATCGTTGTACCCGTCGAGCCTATTTGGAGCATCGGATACGTTTTTTCAACTGGGTACTTCCGTTGCGATGTTTACCGTTCTTATAACTGCAGTGTATATGCTTTGGATGTTGCAACGTACTTTTTTTGGCGCATTGGCAGAAAAATGGACATCTTTAGAAGATATTTCAACATTTGATTTAGGCTGGATCGTTCTATTGATGGCATTGATTTTTGTGTTTGGTATACAACCTTCCTACTTACTCGAATTGACCCATTTGAATGTCACAGATTGGTTAGATTTTGTGGGAGAGATACAATGATATTGAATATCTGGCAGTCATCCAACCTTGAAAGTTTATGGTACATTTTGCCCGAGCTTTTATTGCTGGGTGGAGCCTTTGGTTTTTTAACGATGTCATTATTTACACCGCACAACCGTCGAAACATTCTGGCTTGGGCTATATTGATATTGCTTACGAGCCTTTTTATGGCCATGAGTGGGGTTGGTACATCTGCAGAGGGTCGTGTTGGATTGTTTTCTGGGCTGTTGGTCGTTGATGCATTTTCGATGTATGCTAAGGTCTTTTTTATCTTATCTAGCATGATAGCAAGTTTCTTTTTTTATCAGTCGAAAACATTTGGAAGTACAAAAAAGCTTCTGGAGACGCTGGCGTTTCTAATGGTACTAACCGTAGGTCTTTGCTGGATGGCGATGAGCGTTGACTTGCTCATGACGTTTATTAGTTTAGAAATGGTATCCATTCTTTCATACCTTTTGGTAGCCAGTAAACCCAAAGATGCTTTTTCATCCGAAGCGGGTTTAAAGTATATATTATTTGGCGCTGTGGCCTCTGGTATTATGTTGTTTGGCTTGTCTTTTTTGTTCGGTATGGTGGGCGCGAGTGACTATGCAGCTATAGCGAGACATCTACAAGGGGATTTACATACAACAGAAATTTTGGTGCTCTTTTTTAGTTTCATTTGTATTTTGGTGGGGTTTGGGTTCAAAATGACTATTTTCCCTACGCAGATGTGGGTTCCTGATGTGTATCAAGGAGCGCCTACATCAGTCACTGCATTTTTATCGGTTTCATCCAAGGCTGGCGGCTTTTTGATCTTTATGCGACTGTTGATTGAGCTTAAGGTTCATCTTGGCAGTGGTGCTTTCGAGTCATTGATTGCGCAAATCAAAATGCACGAAATATTGGTGTTCTTTGGAGTCATGTCGATGATTATTGGTAACGTCTCCGCTCTGAAGCAGAAAAATCTTAAAAGACTGATGGCATATTCTTCCATTGCGCATGCAGGCTTTATTTTATTAGGTCTTTCATGTTTAGGACAGGACGGTTTTTTTGCTGTGTTGTTTTATCTATTTGTTTATATGCTGATGAATTTTGGCGCATTTTATATTATTCATTTACGTGTCATTGATACTGGAAATGATCATATCGACTCCTTTCGAGGCTATGGCAATCAAAATATTTGGATGTCTGTTAGTATGACAATATTTTTACTTTCAATGATAGGGTTGCCTCCGTTTTCTGGATTCATTGCCAAATTTTACGTTTTTAAAAGCTTACTGAGTCAAAAATATTATATGACTGCATTGTTGGGCGGAATCAATACCGCTATAGCCGTGTATTATTATATGAAAATCATCAAGTGGATGTTTTTAAAAGATGGTAACGACCCTGAAATTCCACGATATGGAAAACTCGCCCGCGTGTATGTGATTTTGCTTCTGGTTCCAGTTATTTCATTAGGAATTTATTGGAAACCACTGATCGATTGGGTTGAAGCATCGCTCTCTTTTGTCTTCTAAGACATTCTTTGGGGTATAATTAAGACTTTTCGTTATCAGGTCGGAAATAACCATGTTTTTATAGTGGGTTGATTTTATATTGCAAACGTAGGTTATGCAGCTGAGCTACAATAGATGAGATATATTCTTCACTTTGCGAAAAAAACATACATACTTCAGAGATAAAATACATCTCAAATGAAATCTCCAGGAGAAGGCAATCGTGGTTGTTTAGGTTTGTAAAAAGATTGTGCAAGCCCAATACATCAGTAAGGCCATAATAGGTGTAAGGCAAAATCGCTTTTTACATGAGGAGAAGCGAAGGGGTGTCGAATATAAGTATAATGTAGCTCTTGTGTTGATTTTGCAAAGGAAACAAAAAAACGCTCTGATTGAACCAATCAGAGCGTTTTTCACATAGCTTATAGATAAAAAAGAACTATTTCTTTTTTGCTCTACTAGCCGTTTTAGGTTTAGCAGGCTTACGCGCGGCTGCTTTCTTTTTCGCAGGCTTACGTGCTGCAGTTTTCTTTTTTGCGGTTTTACGCTTTGTAGCTTTTTTCTTCGTAGTTTTCTTTTTCGCAGTCTTACGTTTTGTAGCTTTTTTCTTCGTAGTCTTCTTTTTCACAGTCTTACGTTTTGTAGCTTTTTTCTTCGTAGTCTTGCGTTTTGCAGTCTTACGTGCAGTTGTTTTTTTCTTCGCGGTTTTGCGTTTCGCAGTTTTACGCTTAGCGCTTTTGCGTTTTACTGTCATTTTCTCTCCTGTGTTAAATTGAACAAGGGGCAATAATTTGCCCATAGACAAATTATAAAAAAAAAGTTTAATAAATACAAATTTTTATAAC
>JAGRMV010000049.1 GCA_020441045.1 Deltaproteobacteria bacterium
ACAGGTACATGATGGAAAATCCCGTATGCGCGATAACGTGGATGAAGATGGATATGCAAACCTAATCCGATACACAGAAAGTAATTGACTGCACAAGTCGCAATTCCCGACCCCAAAGCTCCTAAAGCAGGAAAACCTAGGTTTCCATAAATCAAACAATAATTGAAAAATATATTGACCGCTATACTAATCAAAACAAAACGCATAGGTGCTTTCGAATCCGAAATCGATTCACAGAAAAACTTAAAGCAAATGTAGACAAAAGCAGGAGGAAACCCCAAGCCAACGGCAATAAGATATTTCTTAGCTTCAGGAATGATTTTATTGGGTTGGCCTAGGCATATAAAAAAATGGTCGGCAAAAAATACTATAAGCCCAGCTATTATACCTATCGACAACGCAATAAATATGCCTTGATGAACAACAGGTTGGATAGACTCAATATCATTGGCACCATAAAACCGACTAATCAAAGGTGATAAAGCACTTAATATGCCTATGGTAAACATCATGATAAAGCGTACTGGTGTTAAAGCCAGAGCCATTGTGGCCAATTGTTCAGGGCCTAAACGGCCGACCATAATGGTGTCGATGGTATTATTGAGATAAATACATAAGAATCCAAACGCGATTGGAAGGCCGAGCCGAAAAGTTTTTTTTGTTTCTTGTAAAAGGGTTTTAATATCCACAACCATCTTTTGGGTTATAACACGTTTTTTTGTCAATATAGGTGCTCTTGGTTGAAAGTTTTTGAATGTGTAGTGTAGGTCAGGTTTCAAAAATTATCTTTGAGTGCACCCGCAAGATATAACGCATTGAATCGGGTAAAGTATGCCATAACCAGATATTTACTTAAAAATAGATGACAACTGCGCATCGATTTGGCATAGACTCTAATGCAATAAAAAATGCGCCGTGTGGGTGTGTTTGAGAAAACAACGGTAATGAGGTTTGATGATGAGTAAGATTTTTGCAATTTTATGGGTGGGTCTTTCAATGCAGGTATACGCAGCGGATAAAGCAGATACAAAAAATATATCTTTTGCAATGACAAAAGATCAAATTGCATCGGACTGTCCTGCTTTGATTGAAAACTTGGATCAAGACTTAAAAAAAATCAGTCAAAGCAAAGCCAAACCCACGTTTGATAATACAGTGCTAGCATTGGAATACACGCTCGGCGATTTTGACCGTGAAAGTGGCATCATGGCTTTTTTGGCCTATGTCTCACCCAGCAAAGATGTGCGGGACCAGGCCAGCGAATGTGAAGTGAGTATTGATAAATACTACATTGACATTTTTGCCAATCAAGACCTGTTTGATCGTTTGACCCAAATCAAAGAATCAAAAAAATACAAAAAACTCAAAGGTGAAGAAAAGAGATTGTTTGATGGCTATTATAAAAGCTTTTTGGCCAATGGCTTGGGTATCAAGGACGAAAAAAAACGCGCCGAAGTTGCCAAGCTGAAAAAAGAGCTATCCGAGTTGTCTTCTACATTTAGTAAAAACATTCGTGAGAACGTCAAAGATATCTGGGTGACAAAAGCGGAACTGGAAGGTTTAGATGATGAATTCATTGCCAGTCTAGAAAAGAAAAAAGACAAATACAAATTGACACCAGCTTATCCACATTATTTTCCTGTGATCAAACAAGCCAAGCGCGCTGAAACACGTAAAAAAATGCGTAGCATTTTTGCTACCCGTGGTGGTGAGGAGAATATCAAAATTCTCGAAGATGTTATTGTCAAAAGAGACCAGGTTGCAAAACTGATGGGATTTGCCAATCATGCGGAAGCAAAGCTTGCACTTGCCGACCGTATGGCCAAATCGCCGGAAGAGGTACGCACATTTTTAGATCAATTGATCAAAGATTTGGGTCCAGCATATGAAAAAGAGTACGCAGTTTTACAGGCGCATAAATGCGCGGAAACCAAGTGTAAAAATGCCAAAGACGAAATGATCTATATTTATGATAATTACTATTATCAGGAAGTGGAACGACAACGTTTGGCGGATATTGACTTTAATGAAGTACAGGAATACTTTCCGTTGGATCGTGTGACCAAGGGAATGTTTTCTATTTATGAAAAATTGATGGACATCAAAATCGTTAAAGCCAAAACCGATAATATTTGGTTTGAGCAAGCTGAGTATTACCACGTCTTTGACGGCACCAGTAACAAGCAAATTGGTGAATTTTATTTGGATCTGTTTCCCCGTGAAGGCAAATATGGCCATGCCGCGGTTTGGGCATTGCGACCTCCGCGTCTGAACACAGATGGTAGCAAGCAAATGCCAATGTCAGCGATGGTATGTAACTTTACCCCGCCGACCAGTGATAAACCTGCGCTATTAACGCACGATGAAGTTGAAACCTACTTCCATGAGTTTGGGCATTTGGTACACAACATGGTATCAGATACTCGTTTTGCCTCCCACGGTGGCACCAGTGTGCCTAGAGATTTTGTCGAAGCACCATCGCAAATGCTTGAAAACTGGGTCTGGAAAGAAGAATCACTGAAGCTGCTTTCAGGACACTACAAAACAGGTAAAAGCATTCCGGCTGATATGCTCGACAAAATGTTAAAGCTCAAGAAGGTCAACAAAGCTTTGTGGGCAATGCGACAGTTGTTCTTTGCGACAGTTGATATGGATTTTCATACCATGCAAACACCTGTTGATACTTCCAAGCAATGGCAAAAACAAATTGAAAACATTCTGCATATGAAATCGCTTGAAGGTACGTATGATCAGGCGTCTTTTGGCCATTTGATGGGCTATGATGCTGGGTACTACGGTTATATGTGGTCGAGTGTTTATGCGTTTGACATGTTTTCTTTGTTCGAAGAAAAAGGTATTTTGAACCCGAAAGTCGGCAAAAAATACCGTAAGTATGTGCTCTCACAAGGCGGTTCAAAGCCTGTCGAAGAAATGTTACGTGACTTCTTGGGAAGAAAACCCAACAACAAAGCGTTCTTAAAGGACCTTGGCTTATAAAATAGATCTGCGCGGCGATTGCTCATCCAAGTATGAGCAATCGCCGAGCGCGATTTTTATGTCTTTGTTCTTTCAACAAGTTCCTCTTGGGCCGATGGCCAATTATGTGTATCTGATTGGCGATCATGCATGCAAAGAGTTGGCAGTGATTGATCCGGCTTGGGATATTGCGGCCATCCGCAAAATTGCCAGTGAGCATGGTTTTACCATTACCAGCGCTTTGATCACCCATGGTCATCCCGACCATATCAATGCGGTTGAAGATCTACTGCAGCAAGAAAATGCCAAGGTCTATATGCACAAAGATGAAGTGCCGTGGATCGAAGGCTGGAAAGAAACGGCCATCGCAACTGGCCATGGTGATGCAATCAACATAGGGCAGTACACCGTGCAAGTAATCCATACGCCTGGTCATACCGAAGGCTCACAATGTTTTTTGCTGGGTGACAAAATGCTTTCCGGAGATACGCTTTTTATCGATGGCTGCGGCCGAACCGATTTGCCAGGGGGCAATGCAGAAAAGCTCTATTATACTTTTACCGATATCATCAAAAATCTCCCAGCAGATATCATGATTTACCCCGGGCATGACTATGCCCATGACAAATGCCAAAGATTATCGCAGCAATTGCAAACCAATCCATACTTAAGGGCCCATAGCAAACAAGATTTTTTATCGATGGTCCAACCCGGGTTTAAAAGCTTGTAATGAAAATTGTTGAATTTGCTCATGGCCTCACGTATGGATAACGCCAGATGTTAAGGGAAGTCGTTATTTTGGATGTGAGTTGGGGAAAATAATCAATGAGTAAAAAATGGTTTTGGGGATGGTGTGTTCTTTGTATGTTTGGAGTTTCAGTAGCACAAGCAGAAATTCTTATTAAGACAATAAAGACCAAAGATGGGGATGTGCGGGAATGGAATCCTGCGATGGCCAAAGGTTTGGCTCATACCCTTTTTGATATTCAATCCCAATCCAAAGTCGGGCGCATGCTTATAGATCGACTCGAACAAGAGGGAGAGTTTTTTGCCTTTGGTTGGGGGTCTTTATTGGATTTGATCAAGGTATGTGAATATAGCAATGACGTTGATTTTATTCAGGGAAATCTTATCCAATGCTACACCAAAAAAACATTTAAAGGTTTTGGTGAACTTCCATTGGTGATGCTTCGTAAAACTAAAGTACATACATCGGCTGAAAAACTTGAACAGCATACTGTGTTCCAAGGCATACTTCATCTAGCGCAGTATATCTATGCAGAAACAATTGGAAATCATTTGATAGATAATCCATTGCTTAGAAAAGTGGAAAGAGATCTGGTGAGTTTGATTGAAGGATTTTCTGGCACCTTACAAAAAGATTATGCAAAGTGGTGGCCCATTATCAATAAATATGTTGCGGTTATGGGGGGTAAGGGCGTTTGGACAATAGATGATGAGCTTAAGTTAAATCAAGCCCTACAAGAGATTGGTCAGGAAATGCAAAAGCACACCCCAATGTTAACCGATAAGCAAGTTAAAGATTTGCAAGCTGACAATTTTCTTTTTATGCATTGGTTATTGGGTTGCCCTCAAGTTGAAATGTCGACAATCGAATCATTAACAAAGTAGTCGTTTGATTACCCTTGCATGATACATTCTGTAATGTGATCGACAGAAAAGCCAAAATGCGTAGCCACCTCTGGTCCTGGCGCCGAAGTGCCATAAGAGTGCATATCAATGACCAGGCCTTCTTGTCCTACCCACTTGTACCATAGATCACCTTGAGCCGCTTCAATGGCTACTTTTTGAATGTCGGCGGGTAATACTTGTTGGATATAATCCGCATCTTGTTGTTCAAAAATTTCTAAGCATGGTATCGAAACGACACGTACTGTTTTGCCTTGTTTTTCCAAAGCTGCTTTTGCCTCACAGGCTAGCGCTACTTCTGATCCAGTCGCGATCAAAATAAGATCGAGATTCTTTTCTTTGCCTTCTTGGAAAATATAGCCACCTTTGAGAATATCTTTATAGCTATCAGCGGGAATATCAGCCAATGTTTGGCGCGAGAGAATGATGCTGGTTGGACCGTTGTGCTTTTGCGCAGCCCAGTGCCAGCTGGCGGCCGTTTCTTGCGCGTTGCATGGGCGTGCAACTTGTAAATTGGGGATCAAACGTAAACTTGGAATATGTTCCACCGGCTGATGGGTTGGACCATCTTCACCAACATGAATGCTATCATGAGTAAAAATAAAGATCGTTTGTAAGTTCGATAAAGCTGCCATCCGAATGGCGGGGCGCATGTAATCCGAAAATACCAAAAAAGTTGAAGTGTAAGGCAAGTACGATCCATACAAGGCCATACCATTGGCAATGCCGCCCATAGCATGCTCGCGAATACCGAAATGCAAATTACGTCCTTGAAAGTTGGATGCAGAAACCTCGCCGGCAGCTTTGATCATCGTCTTGCAGGAACAAGCCAGATCGGCTGAGCCGCCGACCAAATTTGGAATATGCTGCGCCATCGATTGCTGGATTTTGTTGGAAATGCTTCGGGTTGCATCTGGCATACCTGGAAGATCTTTGAGTAGAGATTCAAACAGATTAAAGTCTTCTTTTTGCCAGTATTGTTGCCAAGCTTTATGTTTTTCAGGGTTAGCTTGTTGCCATTTTTCAAAGCCTTGTTGCCAAGCTTGATAGGTTTGATTGACTTGCTGTTTGCGCGCTTGAAAGTGAGCACGCACTTCATCTGGAACCAAAAAGGTCGGCGTGGTCGGCCATCCACAGTTTTCTTTGGCAAGCTTGGTTTCTTGCTCGCCCAAAGGCGCGCCATGTGATCCCGCTGTATCTTGTTTGTTGGGGGCGCCTTTGCCAATATGGGTTTTGGCAATAATGATCGTTGGTTGTTTGCTTTGGGCTTTGGCAGTGTCGATCGCACCTCGAATCGCATCATGGTCATGCCCGTCGATTGTAAGGACCAACCAGCCATAGGACTCAAACCGCTTTTGAATATCTTCAGTAAAGGTGAGATCGGTGGAGCCATCGATGCTGATGTCGTTGTCATCATAAATATAAATCAAATTGGATAGCCCTAAATGCCCAGCCAATGAGGCACTCTCGCTAGAGATGCCCTCCATCAAATCCCCATCAGAAACGATAGCATAGGTATAATGGTCAATAGGGTTGAAGGTGTCGGTTTGAAAGGTTGCTGACATCATTTTTGATGCCAACGCCATACCCACTGCATTGGCGGTGCCTTGTCCTAAAGGCCCGGTCGTGGCTTCAACACCTTGCGTGTGACCAAACTCAGGGTGACCGGGTGTTCTAGACCCGAGCTGGCGAAAATTTTTGATGTCTTCAAGGCAAAGGTCATAACCAGCCAAATGTAGGAGCGCATATTGCAACATGGAGCCATGGCCAGCTGATAAAATAAAACGGTCGCGGTTGGGCCAGTCGACATGATCGGGCGTGGCATTTAAGTAGTCATGAAAAAGCACATAAGCCAAGTCTGCACAGCCCATGGGCATGCCTGGATGTCCACTTTGCGCTTTTTCGACGGCATCCACGGCCAGAAATTTGATGGTATTGACGGTTGTTTGTGCAATTGTTGCCACGTGCTGCCCCTTTATTGTATCTGTCGTATACACGACCTATGTAAGCCGGTACGGTTCAGATGGATTAAATCTGCCACATCCCCATATCAACCTGTGGCCTGTCTGTCGAGACGATTGTATCGATTTTGACTTTCTTTGGACGAATATGATATATAGGCACCACTATGAAAAGCGTATATACATTCTTTTTGATCACGATGATTGCTTTGTCTGCTAACGCAGATGACAACAAACCAAAAAAAGCGGATCAAGATACATCTTTTCAATCTACAGAGACGTTTACGTATACATTGCCTGAATCTTTTTCAGCGCAGTCTGATACCGATGAGACATCATCAACGGAACAACAAGACGAAGAGCAGCGTAAAAAACTGATTGAAAATATCCGTAAGCTTTATCACGCGCAATTTATCTAAAGCATATTATGAAGCTTAAATATTTATTTTTGTTGTGTTGCTTCGTTATTGTTTCTTGTTCACAAAATCTTAAAAAGGGGCCAACCATGAAAAAATCCGATGGAACTTCTGCAGTGATTCAAACCAACTTAGGTACAATCGAGGTTGATTTTATGCCGGAAGTGGCACCCAATCATGTTGAAAATTTTAAAAAATTGGCGCGGGCCAATTTCTATGATGGTACGACTTTTCACCGCGTGATCCCTGGGTTTATGATCCAAGGCGGTGACCCTAATTCTAAAAACAGTGATCGCTCTATGCATGGTACAGGCGGCCCTGGCTATACCATTGATGCCGAGTTTTCTGGTGAAAAGCATACGCGCGGCATTTTGTCGATGGCACGTTCGGCTGATCCTAACAGTGCAGGCAGTCAGTTTTTTATTATTGTAGATGATGCGCCTCATTTGGATGGTCAGTATTCGGTCTTTGGTAAAGTAACCAAAGGTATGGATGTTGTGGATAAAATTGTGAGTGTCCCTCGGGATGGGCGTGACAATCCATTGCAGCCAGTTATGATGGAAAAAGTGACGATTCAATAGTCTTTGCAACATGTCAGCTTTGGCTTGCGTGTAGGTTGTTTTATGAGACGGCCTCTGGATGAGAGTCAAGAGACGTGAATGGACAAGGCGGATCGCCTTGTTGGTTTATGTTGTGGGCTGGGTTTTGTCTTTTGCCGTGGTTTTGTCTGTGTCTTTTTTTTCTGCAAAAAATTGATCAAAGTACGGATCGTATTGACCTTCGTATTTTGGGTCTTTCATTTCTTCTTTGGGGATGAATTTAAGCGATTTGGAATTGATACAATATCGTAAACCAGTTTTGTCTTCAGGCCCGTCTTTAAAAACGTGTCCAAGGTGCGTGTCATCAACCGAGTGTATTTCAGTACGGGGTAGAATCAGTTTGTAATCTTTTTTTGTATCCACGTTTTTGGGATCAATAACATCGTAAAAGCTGGGCCAGCCTGAACCAGAATCATATTTGTGAGTAGAGCTAAAAAGAGGTCTGCCGGTGATAGCGTCGACGTAAATACCTTCGCGTTTGTTGTTATTGTATTCGTTGGTAAAAGGTGCTTCGGTACCACCTTCTTGGGTGATTTGATAAGCTTTTGGGTCCTCTTTTTTGAGTTTTTCAATGGCTTTTTTTTTGTCAATCTTCACAGTAAATCCTAACGATAAAGTTATACCAGGGACCAGTAGTAGCATCAAATAGCGTCTTTTCATACTGTATATTTCGTATCAAACATGCAAAGGTTACAACCATGCATGCTTAACGGTAGCACTTACTTTTAAGGAAACGGCGGAATGAAGTCAGGTAATTCCTCTTCTTGCTCACGTGCAAAGCCATAGATATCTTCATACTGATGCTCGCGCGGCATTTTCCATGGGCTGGGCAAGGGACGAATAAATCGAATACCAAGCTCATAGAGTGGTTCTTCAAGCTGGTTGGTGACATGCATTTCTTTCTTCCAGACCACCTGACCCTGCATACGCAACGGGGATTGGTTCGGAGCCAAAACCACTTCAACAAAAAGGCGTTGTGAAACTTTGAATATTTTGGGGGTTTCGACCGATACACCTTCAGAGCTTAGGGTTGTACAAATGGATGCGTCATCCTCCTCGTGGCCAAGAATGATCGGTAGCTGAACCGGAAACCTCGGGATTTTACGCTTTTCAAAATTCTCGTTGGTGGACTGACTTCGATAGGCTCCCATACAATCTCCTGTGCTTGTGCGTTTGGTTTTTTGCATGCCCCTACAACATCTCCCATGCACCATCTATATAACATACCGCGTTAGCTATTGCAAGTATAACGTAGAGTATGTTGCCATATATGGCATTTACGATATCCTATACGAAACTTCGTACTTATTGTCAAACAATGCCTAAAATGGGTTGTGTATTTTGTAGCTGTGATTATAAGGGAATGCACAATAAAAAAAGGGGTTAAACCAATGCATAAATTTCGATGGATCGTATGGGGACTGTTGTTTTTCTATGGCACGAATGTCCGGGCTGAATCGTTATGGCTTGAAGGCAAAGATCACCCTACAAAAAAAGTCAATCAAAGTGCGCAAGCACTTACGCCGAAATCATATTACAATGTAGCCAAAGCCTTTGGCAATGCTGTAGTCAATATCAATACAGTGCAAACGGTGCGAGAGACGCAATCGCCTTTTGGTTTTCGTATCGACCCCAACCAACCCAACAGCCAAGACAATCCCTTTGGGCCTTTTTTTGAGCACTTTTTTGGTGGCCCGATGCAACCCCAAGAAAGAAAGCAAGCCAGCCTTGGATCCGGTTTCGTTTTGAATAAAGAAGGATATATTATCACCAACAACCACGTCATCGCGGGTGCGGATGAAATACGTGTCACTTTTTCAGATGAAACGGAAATGCCGGTAGAAATCATCGGACGTGATCCGAAGACAGATGTCGCGCTCCTGAAGCTAAAAGGGAGCAAAGATCTTACACCCGTCATTCTTGGTAGTTCGAAACAGATGGATGTTGGCGATGTCGTTGTGGCCATTGGTAATCCATTTGGTTTATCACACTCAGTGACGCAGGGGATTGTCAGTGCCAAGCAAAGAGCGATCAATTTGGGACCCTATGATGATTTTATTCAAACAGATGCCTCGATCAATCCAGGCAATTCGGGTGGACCTTTGCTAAACATCTATGGTGAGGTGATTGGTATCAATACTGCCATTCATGCATCGGGACATGGGATAGGTTTTGCGATTCCCATTGATATGGCCAAAGATGTGATCAAGAGAATCAAAGAAGAGGGGCATGTCCGTCGTGGCTATTTAGGGGTACGGGTGCAAGAAATTGATGACCAACATATTAAGGTATTGGGGTTGGACAATAAAGATGGCGCATTGGTGATGGAGGTGCTGGCAAATTCACCGGCGGCCAAAGGTAAAATTGAAGCTGGAGATGTGCTGCTTTCTTTTGATGGGCAGAAAATCAAAACGTGGGATAAGCTGCCGTTGATCGTTGCGAACAGCAAAATAGGTAAAAAGGTCAAGGTTGAGTTGATTCGCAATAAAGTCAAACTGACAAAATACATCACAGTCGAAGAGTTGATAGACGAACAATCGCAACAAGCCAGTGCAACAACCTCCGATGCTCTTGAAAAAGATCCGCTGGGGCTTCAGGTTAAAGAAGTGGACAAGGCAACAGCTGATCAACTTGGGATCTCAGAACATAGAGGTGGAGTCATTATCGAAAAAGTTCGTCCAGGATCTGTTGCAGACGCACAAGGATTACGCCCACAAGATGTCATTATTCGGTTGAATCGGCAAGCTGTGAAGGACGTGGAAGATTATAAAAAAGCGGCAGCTGCTATCGGTAAAGGTGATGTTGTACAGATGATCTATGTCCGAGACAACCGTCGACTCTTTTTATTATTCACGGTAGAGTGATGCATGTTTGATTTGGTGGTTGTTAGCATTTTTTTGTTTTTTGCGATTTCGGGTTTTTTAAAGGGTATCGTCTCACAGTTTGCGACCATTGCGGGGATTATTCTAGCATTTGTTTTTGCCAATGCAGCAGCACCAATTGTCAGTATGGCTGCGGCAAAGCTTCTTGGGACATCTGAAAACACCAGCCGCTTGATTGCTCCCATGATTGCAGGGATTTCGATTTATTTTGCTGTGGTCTTGATTGGCAAAGTTTTTGAGCATCAATTGGTCAATAAAGTCTCCGGGTTAAAAAGTATGAATCGGCTTGGCGGCGCAGCGCTTAGTATGCTCAAGGGAGCTGTTATCTTGATGGTGCTGCTGTTTTTTTTACACTTTATCCCAGCCAAGCTGGTCGATGCATGGGCCCCTAAGTTGTATCAAAGCCAAACCTATCAATTTTCCCTACGTCATAATCCATTAGGACGTGAAGACATTGTACAAAGGTTTAAAAACTATCGCGATCAAAAGAAAGTCTTGGAAGAAGCAAAGCCGGAAAAAGAAAAAAAGAAAAAGCCTATGGAGGAAGTCCTTGGCGATTATTTAATGGAACAGGCCATGGAAAACCCAGAAGAGCTTATCGATAATTTAACAAAGTAAGTACAATAAGCGTCAAAAGCATGCTTCGGAATAAATTAAGAAATGGTTTTAGCGGTCGCTTGCTGAGTTGGATGTATTAGAAGGGGAAGGTTTTTTTTGGAGGGAGAATTTGAGTTGCGACATCATTCCTCGCACTTCCTCATTATGTTTATTATCAGGGTGCTCCATTAAAAATTGCTGCCACAGCAAAATTTGATCTTTGGTTGATAACTTGTGGGTTGCGATATATTTTTGGGCTTTGAGGAAAATTGCAGTATTGGTGAGTTCCTTCGAAGTTTGCTGTTTGACCCCTAGAACATTCTCTAATTGCGCTAGGTTGTATTGAATTTCTTCTTTAAAAAAGGTTTCAGGATATTGTACTAAAAAATTGCGCCAGACTTCAAGCTGTTGGTCTAAGGGCAATTTTTTGATTTTAGCGATGGCTTCGAGGTAGTTTTTGGCATCTCGGAAAAACAAGGTCGCGGTTTGATCTCCAGCATGTGCCGAACCTATCAGCAAACAAATCGATAGGGTCAAACTATAAAACCAACGCATCATGAGGCCATTGTATCATAGTTGGTCCGTAAAAATAGCCTAGATCAGAGGAATAAAAAAAGAAGTTGATATTTTATGCAATTTAAGGCAAAAAGACAGGATCTAAAGTAACTCTGTAGATTCAGTATGATTCGAACCAAATTTTGTTCCTAATACGGTCTATAAGGGCAAGAAATCCATTCCAGACATTGTGGTAGGAAAAGAGTTTGATTGTCATCTCAATCGTTTGGAAAAATATAAACAGAAAGACAAAATCGTGAATATTCGTGAACTCAAAGAAAAAAAAATCGATGATTTAGCCACTATTGCCAATGAGATGGATGTTGAAAATGCATCGGGTCTGCGCAAACAAGATTTGATTTTTGCCATTTTAGAAAAAGCCTCCGCGCAAGAACAAGACATTACTTCTGATGGTGTGCTGGAGATTTTACCGGATGGGTTTGGGTTTTTACGGTCACCAGATTATAACTATTTAGCAGGCCCGGATGATATTTACGTGTCTCCTGCACAAATTCGTAAGCTAGGCATGCGTACTGGAGACACTATTCGAGGCACTATCCGTCCGCCGAAAAAAGCAGAACGTTATTTTGCGCTC
>JAGRMV010000004.1 GCA_020441045.1 Deltaproteobacteria bacterium
TTTCTTACAAGAGTGTCTGGAAAAGTATGGCAAAATATCTGTTCAGAAAGAATTTGCGGCACTTTTTGAAAAAATCTCAGACCTACCATCTACATGATCTTTGGGATATAGAATCTAACAATGGACCTTTCTCCAAAAGCAAAGATGCTATGGGATAAAATCCCACATGAATTTCGAACTCGACTCCTCAACGATGTCTATTGCAGTGATTATGGCGTCACCGGTATCGCCAATGTCAAAGGTGTGATCAAGAAGGACAGTCTCATATTACGAGGCACCTGTACATCTTGCAATCAGCCGGATGCTAGATTGATCGAATCTGAATGATATTCAGGCAAGGTTATCCTATAGCAAACATGATTTTGACGGCTTGGAAGCCAACCTCGAAGGCCATTTTTCAACCAAATTCATCCTTATCTCTTTGTTTCTTGTCCGCTCGAAATCAAAGATCCTACTTTTAGATTTTTCTGCATCACACGTGCCATCGCTTTTGGGCTCTGTCACTTGCCCTGCTGATCAAAAACATGTTAGCCGTTAAAAAATGAAAAGTATTATCCAAGTGGATTTTTTAATAAGCTTTCACGGGCTTACGCCCGTGGTTTTATGCTTCTATACAATAACGATATGATATAAATCATATCGTTATTGTTGTACTAAGATATTTACAGGGAGTATAAAATCATCGAAACTCGGAGTTTGCCATGAAAAAGATAGTATGTTTACTGATAGGTTTGTCATTTGTGGGTTGTTCTGGAGAGGAATCTAATAATAAAAAATCTTCAAATGAAAAATTGAGAGGTGAAGAGGTTGCTGTTCTTACAGATGCACCGGACGTCCCGCCCGTTATTACAAGAAATTATCCAACTAAAGTGATTGTTAATCTTGAAACCACTGAGGTCAAAGAAAGGATCGCGGATGGTGTAGATTATACATTCTGGACCTTTGGTGGCAAAGTTCCTGGAAAGTTTATTCGTGTACGTGAAGGTGATTTGGTAGAATTTCATTTACACAATCACCCTGACAGCAAGATGCCCCATAACATTGACTTACATGCAGTCACAGGTCCAGGTGGAGGAGCTGCTTCATCTTTTACCGCACCAGGTCATAGTTCAAAATTTTCTTTCAAAGCCATCAATCCAGGGCTGTATGTGTATCACTGTGCGACTGCTCCAGTGGGGATGCATATTGCCAATGGTATGTATGGTTTGATCTTGGTTCAGCCCAAAGAAGGATTGCCCAAAGTCGATCGTGAATACTACGTGATGCAGAGTGAGTTTTACACTGCAGGAAAATATGGTGAAGCAGGTCATCAGCCGTTTAGTATGGAAAAAGCCCTAACAGAAATTCCTGATTATGTTGTCTTTAATGGGTCTGTTGGCGCAGCTACTGGAGACAATGCGCTACCAGCCAAGGTCGGTGAAACTGTACGTTTGTATGTTGGTAATGGTGGACCCAATCTCGTGTCTTCATTCCACGTTATAGGGGAGATTTTTGACAAGGTCTATATCGAAGGTGGAACCAAATCCATCAACGAGAACGTACAAACCACGATGATACCCGCGGGAGGATCTGCAATTGTAGATTTCAAACTTGAGACATCTGGAACCTTTATCTTGGTTGATCACTCTATTTTCCGTGCATTTAACAAAGGTGCGATCGGAATGATCAAGGTAGAAGGCAATGAGGATCTTGTGGTGTATTCTGGTAAACAGTCCGATACAGTTTACATTCCTGAGGGTGGAGCGGTTCAAGATATGCCTCAAGATGCTGCTCCTAAAGTCGTTGCTATGAACAAGTCGCAGCGCCTGGAGTTTGGGAAACGCGTCTATGAGCAAAACTGTATGGCATGTCACCAGACAGGAGGAAAAGGTCTTGCGACTGCATTTCCACCACTGGCGAACTCTGATTTCTTAAACAAAGACAAAACCAGAGCCATCCATATAATTATTAATGGATTGAGTGGCAAAATCAACGTCAATGGACAAGAATTTGATGGTGTGATGCCTGCTCAGAATTTATCTGATGAAGATGTGGCCAATGTTCTTACCTATATTTACAATAACTGGGGGAACTCAGGCGTGGATGTGAGTCCTGGTGATGTTGCATCAGCTCGCCACTAAGGTGTTTCGCATACTGATTATATTCTTATTTGTATCTGGTGGTGTCTTGGCCAAGGGGCCGCCAGATACAGTTGTGCTTCCCGATGGGGAATATCGTCCTCTTTTAAAAGTTTCAGAAGACCGTAGCAAAAGGATTCCTGTTCAAGCCTTCGAGCTGGATGTGTATCCGGTTAACAACCTAGAATTCTTGCAATTTGTAAAAAACCACCCTAAGTGGAAAAAATCCAACGTGATATCTTTGTTTGCAGGTAGTGAGTACCTTCAATTGTGGGAAGGGGATAAAAAATTAGGTTCAAAATCCAACCCCAAAGCACCTGTTGTTTTTGTTTCATGGTTTGCAGCCAAAGCTTATTGTCAAGCCCAAGGGAAAACACTCCCAACAGAAGCGCAATGGGAATATGCAGCATCCGCAAGTGAAAAGAAGAAATATGCTGCTTATGATGATGTTGCATTTCAAAGACAGATTTTGAATTGGTACGGAGAGCCTACAAAACATCCGCTACCTGATATCGGTCAAAAAAACAAAAACCTCTTTGGTATTTATGATTTGCACGGTCTTATTTGGGAATGGGTACTAGATTTTAACAACGCAATGGTGACCGGAGAGTCCCGCGGTGATCGCGCACTCGAGAAAAATTTATTCTGCGGATCAGGTGCGTCAGGTTCAGTTGATCCTGGTGATTACGCAACATTTATGAGATATGCATTTCGTAGTAGTTTGAAGGCCAATTACGTTGTGAGTAACTTGGGTTTTCGTTGTGCAAAGGAGAAAAAATGAAACATATAGTATTATCAATACTATTAGTTGTGTGTAGTGCAAGTGGTTTTGCAAAAGATGCCAATCTGCCTGAAGAATCTCTCTATAACCTTGGTTCAACTTGGAAAAATCAGAGTGGAGAAGACGTTATGCTTGCTAGTTTACAAGGTGAAGTACAAATCATCGCGATGATTTTTACAAGCTGTCAATATGCTTGCCCTATGATCATTGCAGATATTAAAAAAATTATTGAAGAACTACCAAAGAAAAAGCAAAGAAAAATTCATGTATCTTTATTTTCCTTTGATCCCGAAAAAGATACACCCAAGACATTAGATAAATTCAGCAAGAAAAGTTCTCTAGGAGAGAATTGGCAATTGTACACCAGTCATGATGATAACGTACGAGAAATGGCAGCTATTTTGGGAGTAAAATATAAAAAAATGACCAATGGTATGTTTAGTCATTCCAATATTATCAATATCGTTGATGTAAAAGGCGTCGTTTTGCATCAACAAAACGGAATCAATGCAGGTTCTTCTGAATCTGTAAAAATTCTAAAAGAATTACTTCGATAATTCCAATGAAAGTGTCCTTGCAATGACCGCTTTCTGGCATGTTGGATTTCGTCCTTTTTTCCTGATTGCATTAATTCAAAATATGATTGTCGCATTAATATGGACATTGCATTTTACAGGATTGCATGCTTTTGAGATTCAGGTCTTGTCAGCCAATCGATGGCACGCGTTTACTATGTTGTTTGGTTTCGTATTTGCGAGCATTGCTGGCTTTTTATTAACTGCTACGCCCAAGTGGACCAATACAAAACCTGTGTCAAGGTTGTATCTTAAAATAGTCGTGTTTGTATTTTTAGTGGGTCAAATATTATTGTTGACCCAGCCAACAATGCCTACATGGTTGTATCAAACTGTTCTATCATTGATTCCATTGTGGTTGTGTGTCCATTTATTTTTTATTTTTTTGAAAACAAAAAATTATCAACAGTTTGTACTATTGATTCCACTGCTTGTGATTGCCTTAAGTGTGATTTTTTCTTTTGGTTCCCATGGTGGCACATGGATTTCTATGGCTAATAGCGCGATTCGATTGATTTTGATAGTAATCGCAGGCCGTATTATCCCTTTCTTCACAAGATCCGTGATGAACGTACAAATCAAGCCAGCGAATAAGTATGCAGAACGGTTATTGATCGTTATATTGATCATTCTTATCTTTGAACCTCTGTATCAGTATGCATCGTTTATAGGTCAAATGATATGGATCACTTTAACTTCTTTGGCCTTGGTATTCAATGTGTATCGCTTTTTTCTTTGGCCCGTGCGACGTGCTATGAAAAGGCCAATATTGTTTGTTCTGTATATTGCGTACATGTGGATCATTGTACACTTCTTCTTCAATCTTACGCGAAACTTTGGGATCACAACTGTTGTTGGGCAACTTGAGCTGCATGCATTGACCTTTGGTGCCATGGGGACGATGATCTTAGGGATGTTATGTCGAGTGACACTGGGTCATACAGGAAGAAAAATCAAATCTTCCAAGCTCATGTCTACTGCTTTTGTACTTATCACGTTTGGTGCGGTAATGAGAGTTTTTGGAACTATGCTGGTTTCTTCACACTATGTGCAGTGGGTACAAATCTCCGGTTTATTCTGGATGTCAGCTTTCTTGCTGGTGGCCATTGAACTGATACCGATGTTACTTCGCAAAAGAATCGATGCTTAGAATCTCCATGGATTGCAAGCTTTGATTCCTTAAAAAGTAAACGTTGATTGTAGATAGGCAAAGTAGGACCAGTTATTGCTAATATTTTTGGTGATATAATTGCCTGGCAAGAAGATACCTCCCAAAGCTTGGAATTGGATAAACTCCTTGGGTGTGAAATTCACCACCAAATCAAGTTCTTCACCAATGTGCTTATCTCTTGTTCCCGGAGTCACACCTTGACCAGCTACAACACTGTTGTTCACCAAATTGTAAATAAAATCAGATCGCTGCACGCGCCAGAATGAATGAAAGGCAAGACCTGCATTCCATTGTTTGTTGACACCGAGTTTGACTTTGGCAATTCCTGATTGGATATTCTGACGGCCCAAGTGATCCATGAGCCCCATCCATTTATGTGCTGTGGAAAACATGGAATGGTATCTTGTGTACCGTCCGTTGGTTGCATCATCCCCAGAGGCATGGTTATACCCGAATGCAAAACGCAAACCTTGTAGCACATCGAATGTGATTCCTTCTTCGTAATCCACCATCCAGGCAACCATGGTGGCACCAGCAGCTTTGCCCAACTGGACAGCGGTCTCCAGCCGACCATCAATCATATTCTTTTTGTATTTCAGACGCAATCCGAATGTCCCGAAATGAAAGGTAGATGGACTCCCGGCACGGTGATCACGCAACCAGATCGAGTACAAATCTACTTCTTGAAAAAACTTATCATATCTCAGTGATGCATATGCCCCAGCGATATCGGCATTTCCAACAATGATACCTGCACTGGTATCTTTCTCTGCTTGGGTTGCATAAAAGAAATCCAATTTATGTTTGGAACCGAGATCAATAATAAATTTTCCGGCATCCCAAGAACGACCCACATTGTCCCAACCTACATCTCCCAATACGACATGATCACCGTAGGCAAGTTCCTGCCGGCCGATTTTTAATGCAGCTTTGTTACAAATTTTCCAATAGGCATAGGCTTGGTGCATACCAAAGGTAGGATCGCTCAATACACCTGAAGTAAGTGCTCCTGTGGTGACTGTACCAGCTGGGTTAGTGGTGGAGGAAGTTTGTCCCCAAACTCGTGAAAATTGGGGTTGGATAAACGCAGTCAAGTATTCTGTCGCATGTACCGATACATCCAGACGAATTCGACTGCCCATAAACTCAGACTGGTCATTCACAGCTGAATTGTAATCGCGGTCGTCGCGCACCTCATACCGAAATCGTGCACTTGCACCGATTGTAAAAAAACGTTCAAAAGGGTTTTCTATAGCCTTGCTTTTCTTGTCTTCTTCACTTTCTTGTTTCGGTGGATGACAACATAGTGACTCCTCTTTCGATATTTGGGTGTTTTTTTCGTCCGATGATGCGTTTGCTCCGTAGCTAAGTACAGCGACAAGTATGAAGTATGTACATTTTTTGATCATTTTCTCTCCCTAGACCACTACATATCCAATTGAGAAAAAACCCCTATGATATAGATCATGTTTGACTTGATCCCTAGATCAGCTTTGAAAAAATCTTTACCAGGCTAAGGGGTAATTGCTGCGAGCTAGAGAGTACTTCATAGTTGCCTTTACCAAACATTTGAGGAAAATACGTTTTTGTCTGTTTGTCTATAACTAGACTTTGTATGTTGATGTTAAGAGATTTGGACTCACGTAAGGCTTGTCGAACATCTTCAACACCATAAATACCTTCATAAGCATCATAGTCTGTTGGTTTTCCATCGCTTAGTAATATGAGTGTTTTTTTCTTTTTTTTGGTATTTTTTAACAAATAATTGCTGTGACGAAGAGCTGGTCCAATACGCGTGTAGCCAGTAGGTTCAAGATTCTTGATTCGTTGATGGCACGTAGACCAAGGTTCTTGAAAGTCTTTTATCGTAATGTAGTGACAATCTCTTCGGGTGTTGCTGTAAAATCCAAAGAAAGCAACTTGTATAGATAGTCCGTTACACACTTTTGATAAGATGTAGACAGACTCTTTGATAACGTCCATCACCCTTCGCCCTTGGACCCACGAATCTGTTGAAAGACTTGCATCAAGCAATAGCACAACAGCTGCGTCTTGGTTTACATTTCTTTTTTTGGTGTATAGCTTGTCCGTTTTTGAGATCCCTGCTTTAAGTTCTGCATACCAATCTGTCACTGAATCAATATCTACCTCGGACCCATCATACTGTTTGTTTCTCTTTTTCTTGTCCATCAATATTTTTTCGATAACACGACGTAACTCTATGATTTGTTGCTTTGTTCCCATGTAATCAGCTTGACTTGCAAAATCGTTGCTGTCAGTACTAGGTATGTGCTGTTTGAGACCGCACCAGTTTTTCATATACTTTTTTGTTTTGTGATTCCATTCGTCATATAGAAAATCGGCTTGATAGATATCATCTTGGGAATCTTCAAACTCTACAAGGTATGAGATATTTGCTTTGTAGATTGATTGTGTTTTCTTATTGGTTCGAACAACTTCTCGTATATCCAGTTCATTAAGTGTCTCGAAGTGGTCATTGAGCTCATCGGATCCATCAATTGTTCTGATTCCGCCATCAAATATATCTGCAGTTGTTACTTTTTCTAACACATGTGTGACAGGCATGGCTTCCTCATCATTTTCATGAAACGTAACTTGCTTAAATGATTCTTTGGCAGGTGCTTCTTTTTCAGTTCCGGATGGGAGAGAATCTCTCTCTTGTAGTGTTGTGGGGGAAACTTGTATAGTCATTACAGATTTGTTGAATGTTGGTAGGGAAGGCCAAAAAACCGGATAGAAGAAATCAATCATTTGATCATTGTAGTTATGGTCTTTTTTGTACAGTTGTACATTGTTGTACAGGTTTATAAGTTGTTTTTTTGTCTTGATGGACGAATTAATAAATTCAATTGGGAAATATGTTGAGTGATTTTCAATGATGGCACGTAACCAGTTATGGTAAAATTCTTTTTCAATATTTAATGGTATTTCCTGATAATGGTTTAGATGAGAATGCAAGAATTCTATATGATCTTTTCTAAGTGAGGGATAGTCAGTGAATGTTTCTCTGAGTACAGTCGGCATAGCTAGTAAACTAAGTTCAATGTGGCTGATTGTTTGATAAAATAGCTTGTCGATTTCAACAAAGTCTAGAATTTTACTCGATAGAGCAAGACGAAGTATGTATGCGCGAATGTTCTTTTCCTGAGAAGGTAGTAGATCAATCTTTTCAGGGAGGTAAAAGATCGTGTCTTGTATGGAGCCATGATTTTCAGCTTTTTTGATTTTAATTTTGTTTTGGGTCAATGCATACGCTACTTGAGCGAGGCGAAGTTCAATATCTTTTAAATAAACTGCGTGTTCAGATATGGAAGATAAGGCTTTTTTTTCGTCTTTTCGTTTTTTCCAATTCCAGTATTTTTGAAATATCCAAAGGTCGGGTTCAAACATTAGAATACCATAGAGATCAGGTCTGTTAATGCCTGGCTGGTATCTTGGTCATCAGTTATCGCTTGGGTAATCGCGACATCACAACTTTGTCTTGGGCCGAGGTCCCCTTGGATTAGTTTTGCTGCATGAACCAAGAGTCTTGTTGACACGGTTTCGGTAAGGCCGAGCTCCTCAAGTTTTCTAATTTTGTTGGCAAGGGTTACTAGTTTTTTTGCTATTGCTGGGTCACAAGAAGACTCGTGGCAAATGATTTCTTGTTCAATCTCACTCTCTGGATAATCAAATAACATCGTAACAAATCTTTGTCGGATGGATGGTTTTAATTCCTTCATGCTCTTTTGGTACCCAGGGTTAAAGCTTGCAACAAGCATGAATTCTCTTGGTGCTTGAATGATTTCAGCATGTCGATCAATAAAGAGCTCGCGTCGATGATCCCCCAGCGGATGTAGCACAGTGATAACATCTTCACGGGCTTCGGCAATTTCATCTAGATAGAGAATCGCACCTTGTCGAACTGCTTGACTTACCGGTCCTTCTTGCCAAATGGTATCTCCTCCTTTCACAATATATCGGCCAATAAGATCTACAGCGCTCGTTTCATCATTGCATGCTACAGTGATAAGAGGACGATTGAGTTTTTCAGCCATGGCCTGAATGAAGCGTGTTTTTCCACATCCTGTAGGTCCCTTGAGAAGTACAGGCATCAAGCTAGAGGAGGCTGCCCTAAAAACAACTTCCTCGTTTTTAATGTTTTTGTAATACACCATTTGTTTTTAATGGTAATCAGGATTTGTTCCAAGTTCTTTTGTTGGAATCCCTGATTTGATAAAAGCATAGATGTAAACCCCAATCCCTAACGTAAATAAAGCAGCAGCTAGTACCAATCCAAAAAAATGAACTTGAATTTCCTTCTGCACTGTTAAGAAATCCATGCCCATTTTTCGTTCTAGATACACCTGCGCAATACCTGATACAGCAAAGGCAAGTGTCATGGCAATCATACCAATGTTTGATGTCCAGAACGCAAAGCCTGAAGCCACTCCATTCATTGTATTACGGCCTGTCATGATCGGCAAAGAGTAACTAATGATTGCTAAAATGAGCATTGCATATGCACCCCAAAATGCCATGTGTCCATGCATTGCAGTTACAAGGGTACCATGTGTGTACATATTGACTTGTGGAAGCGTGTGCGCAAATCCTAAGAATCCTGCGCCAACAAAGGAGATCACAGCACAGCCAATGGTCCATGATAATGCATTTTTGTTGGGATGGTTTCTTCCACCTTTTCTAGCCATACCAATCGCATAGATTGCCATCCCTAAGAATGCCAAAGGCTCAAGCGCACTAAAGATACCACCAATCATCAACCAATAGCGCGGTGTTCCAATGTAATAGTAGTGATGTCCTGTGCCTAAAATCCCTGAGAGAAATGTAAACCCAACAATGATGTACAACCATTTTTCAATGATTTCGCGGTCTACACCTGTTAATTTGATGAGTAAGTAGGACAGGATACCACCCATGATGAGCTCCCACACACCTTCAACCCATAGATGAACCACCCACCATCTCCAGTATGAATCCATGGTTTGGTTTTCTGTTGGAATCATGCCGGGAAGGTATAAAAGGGCCGCCATAAGGAGTCCAAAGAACAAAACAATGCTTGTTGTTGTGTAGCGTTTTCCTTTCCAGATGGTTGTACCGATAAGGTAGATAAAGAGAAGCACATTGACTACAACAAGATAGTCAAGGGGGCGGGGAATCTCTAAAAATTTACGTCCTTCCCACCAGTTGAAATGAAATCCAATGACAGCTGTGACTGCGACCACAACAAAGGATGCCCACTGAACATAAGCCCACTTTATGGATACAAGTTCGCGATCTGCTTCCTCAGGTACAATGTAATAGGCGGCACCCATAAAGCCCATTAATAGCCATGCTACCAAAAGATTGTTATGTGTTGCGCGGGCTGCGTTGAATGGGATAATGTTGTGAAGGGCATCGAATCCCATATGCGCAAATCCCATAATAAAACCATAAACAATTTGAAGTCCCAAGAGTAACATGCATGTTGCAAAAAAGACGTATGCCACTTTTTGTGATTGATATTTCATTGCGCGCTCCTTATTCTTTTACCAGTGAAAGGAAAGTTGAAAGTTCGGTTAAGTCTTCATCTGAAAGTGGAAGCTTGGGCATCATAGAGTCTTTCTTGACGGATATTGGGTCTTTAAGCCAATTGTAAATGTCTTTGCGCTCCATTCTACTTCCTACACCATCTAGGGATGGCCCAATAGCACCACCTTGTCCTTGCAGTGCATGACAGGCCAAACACATTTGGTTGAAAACTTTTGGTCGAGTTCCGATGGCTGCCACTTCGCCTGATTCGTCAACGACAGTATTGGTATTCAAATCCGGTTCAGGTGGAAATCCATTGAGGTCTACACCATCGGTATACTTAAAAAAGTTCACCAATGCATCCAATTCCTCATCGGTAAAATGATATTGAACCATTTTTCGTTCACCTGGATACATACTTTCTGGATCCGTCAACATGGCACGAATAAATGCATCTCCGCGTCTTGAATATACTTTTGTGAGTTCGGGGGCGTAGTATGCGCCTTCACCGTAGAGCGTATGACACCCCATACAGTTGTTGTCTTCCCAAAGCTTTTTTCCAAGCTTTACACTATCTGTGATTTGATCTGCATTGGTTTGTTTAGGTACTCTTCTAACGGTATCAAGCGTTAAAAGAATAAATGCAAAGAAGCAAACAAATGTTCCAACAAGAAAAAAAGTCCGCGCAGCTGATTTTGATAACATGCAATATCCTCCAACCGCATAACTTATCAAAATTAACAAATAAAGCTATGATGTGAGTCAGGTTTTTTATAGAGGAAGGGGCTACCTAGATAACATCAGTTGGTCAGCCCCTAAAGGAAATATGAGATAGATTTATCTCGATTTGTGTCCCGGGGAGTTTTTAACATAAGATACATTATCGGAAGTTAACTTATTGATATTATTATGGTTATCTACTTCCGAAGAATTATCAAAAAGCCTGTTTTACAAAAAAACTCGGTAATCAATATCAAACGTTTTTCCAAGTTTCTTTGCCAAGCTTTTGCTGATTTCTTTTTCTCCACACTCAATTTTAGATATTAATGACTGATCCACATCAAGAATCTCTGCAAGTTTGATCTGAGAGAGCTTTTTTTCTTTTCTATAAGATTTTAATACAATGGCTTGTTGACTTGTTTCTTCCAAAAGATCAGCCATCACTTCACGCCATGGAATTGTTTCTTCATTTTCATATTCTGCAATGATCGCAGCCACTGCTTTGGCCTTCTTTTCCGGCACCAAATACAATTTGGTATTTTTATCGCCCACACGAATGGAAATTTTCTTCTCTTTCTTAGTATGGGGCTTTTTCATGGCTTCCGGCATAGTAGACCTCTATCTTGATTTCACTTTTGTACACTTCCCAGCAAACAACATACGTTGGTTTGCCAGACTTTATATGACAATGGTGCTTATTTCCTTCAAGCTTGCTATAATTTTTCCAGTTTCCACGTACCGGTCCAATCGTCTCAAGCTCGGTAAGTAAGCGAACAAGGCGTTGTCTGACTTCTTTAGGAAGCTTCTTAGCCTGTTTCGCCCCTTTACGCGTAAATGTAACTTTCCATGTCACTTATACATTCTACATGAACAATTATCATGATTCAACAAGAATATGACTACTTGTCATAACATATCTTATCGGAAGTATTCAGAATGATTTCAAGTAGTTATGAAATCAGGGATCTTCCAATCTTGCTGGTGAAAGTCCAGCTTTCAAACTGCCCATTATACAAATTATGAGGACATTAATACTTGGCGTACTTTGTAGTTGAGATCAAATAAGGCGATACCTGATATGCTTGCACCTGCAAACCAGCACAAAGCTAAAGGCAGGTAAACATCTGCCCCTAGAAGAATAAAGGACAATACAGCGATCATGGACATGCTTGTGTAATAGAGCCATTTGGTTTTTCTAATTAGGAGAACTTCACTTTTCTTGAGGAGATACGCTGCAAAAACAGCCCCTGTCCCAATAAAGATCGTTCCGCAAATAAACATGCATACATATTTACCAAAGGTGTGATGAAAATAATGAAACATATGATGCTGGTGGGTAAGGCTCATACTAAACTGCGGGCATAACGTAAGGGTAAGTGTGCCTATAAACGCATGAACAGCTAGTAGCTTTGAAAATACACGGGTATGACTAGGATTTAGTTCATTTTTAACATATCTCAATACGTTTTCCTGAAGCCTTTCTTGAGGTGCTACATTTATAGCCCCATCTTCTTGGAACTGCTGAAAATCACGATTGACATCCATCTTACTCATAGCTTTCCCCCTGAGTATTTTAGACGAAGCTTATGCAACCCCCTTGAGACTATTTTTCGTACATTGGAGGGAGAGGTTTTTAATCTCTTAGATATTTCTTCAAAGTCCTGGTCTGATAGGTATCTTAAACCAATAGCTTGTTTCTCATCTCGGGTTAGCTGCTTTTCTTGATCTAAGTCAATGGATGTTTTTTCAGCTGATGTTTCAATAGCGCCGTGATTGTCTGACAACGCTACAAACGTTTGTTTCGTTTTCTTAACGTAATCTAGGAATTCGTTGCGAGACAATGTGTAGATCCATGCCAATAGTGGATACTTTGAAGAGTATTTGTGCTTGGACTTATGAAACTTGATAAAAATATTCTGAAACAGATCATCTATTGCATCTTTATCATGCACTCTTTTGTGCAGGTAAGCATACACCTTAGATTGGTGCCTATGAAATATCACTTCAAACGCCATGTATTCTCCGTTTTGATAAAGCTCCATCAGCTTCTCATCGGTTAATTGTGAAAACGGATGTTCCACTCTACTACCCCTTATTACGATGCAAATACGACATTTGTGACAAATTCATTTTAACACATCTCAAGAGTCGCATAACTACCTAGAAATACAATGTATTTTTTAATGCAAAATAATTGTCACAATTTAATACGTCTGGTCGTAATGAGAAGTAATACGGTAGTGGCGAACTATGGAGACAATGTGAAATATTATTTTATAACGACTATTTTTATGTTTGGGGCGGGAAGTTCTTATGCATTTACCTTCCAGGAAGCTATTGAATCTATTTCTAAGCACGCTTCTGTGCAGGCCATTGAGCAAAAGAGCAATGCCACAGAACAAGAAGGAAAAAATATGTCGGCATGGGGTGATCCCATGCTAAAAGTAACTGCCAAAAACTTTCCTATAGAATCCTTGTCCTTTGATCAAACACCGATGACAGGCATTGAGTTTGGAATAGCCCAAAACATCCCCATCACCAACAAGTTTGGAAAAATCCAAGATGCTTACAATCAGCTCGCTTTAGCAACTCAATATCAATCACAAGACAAAAAGAGAGAGCTAATCCGTTCGCTTTGGTTGATTTTGATTGAAAACCAAAAGATTGATGAGGAAATCAAGATCGTTGAAGAAAACCTTCAGTGGATTGATAACATTGTATTGATCTCACAACGCCTCTACGCAAATGGGTCTATCTCTCAACAAGCGCTCTTAGATATCAAAATCCGGCAATCTGAGCTAGATGCACAATTGAGCAACAAAAGATTTACCTTGAAAGAACAAGTAGACCTTTTAGGGTACCTACTTGGATTCGATCATTCTTCCATTGATAAGGATTCGATTCCTTGGAGCGTTCTGGATCAAGCAGATGAGAACCTTAATGATGCTAAAGTAAAATCAATGCAGCACATGGTGGCATCCAAAGAGTCTGCACTCATAGCCAAAAAGAGAGATCTGGTCCCAGATGTAACATTGTCATTAGGATATACACTTCGTTCTGACGTGGATCAAAACGGAGACTTTGTTTCGGCTACGATAGGTTTTCCGTTTCCTGTTTCAGGCAAAAAAACTGCAAGCCGCATAAAAGCGATGCATGAAAAAGTTTCAGCGGAAAAGAATTTGGAAGACTATAACATTTTTAAAGAAAGTCGCCTACGGCAGCAAAAAAATCGGATAGAGATGATTAACCAAGAGTTAGTGATACTTAATGAGCGTACGATTGAATTTGCAAAAAATTCTCGTGAAATAACTTCTAAATCATACAGTCATGGCACCTCTACCTATATTGAATTACTACAATCTGAACTTAAACTACAAGAGTTGCTGCTACAACAAAGTCAATTGGAAGCAGAACTTCGTGCAACCAAAGTCGCTTATAAGTATCTATCTGGAGGAAACTTACATGTCTAAATATAAATGGATTCCATTGTTAGCCCTCGTCATACTTTTTGGCTGTAGCCCTTCAAATAATAAAGTTGAGCCTCCAGATCATAAAAACCACTCAACCGATACAAGCTACTATACCTGCGCTATGCACCCTCAAGTAAGGGAAGATAAACCTGGGAAATGCCCCATCTGCCACATGAACCTTAGTAAAATTGAAATGGATGAACAAGAGATCGATCAAACTTCCACCATGAATGAAGTGGCTACGCAGGAAACAGATGTTTGGCAATGTAAGGATTATCCAGAGATCACCAGTAACGAAGCAGCAGAATGTCCGATTGATGGTGCGCCTATGATTTTACAACCTAAAACAAGTAAATCAGGCAAAATCATCGCAAACATCAAACTTCAAAAATCACAACTTGAACATTTCAAGCCTACTTTCTTCCCTGTCACAACGATGATGATGCAGAAAAATGTACGTTTGTTAGGAACCGTACTTCAGTCAGAAGAAAAGGAGAGCCAGATCCCTGCTCGTGTAGATGGGCGTGTAGAAAAAGTATACGTTCAATCCACGGGTAGTTTTATCAAGGCGGGAGATCCTGTGGTTGATCTATATAGCCCCGTTCTTATCACGGCAGGAGAAGAGTATCTTGTCGCCAGAAGAAGTTATGAAAAGACAAATTCAATTGAGTTTCAAAAAATGATCCAACAAAGTGAGGAAAGATTGAAATTGTGGGGCATTAAAAAGTTTCAATATGAATCCTGGTACGCCAAGAAAGCTGTACCGACCAAAATAACCATATACTCCCCCACATCTGGCATTGTTAGAAAGTACAATGCCTCAGTTGGTCGGTACTTTAAAGAAGGGCAGAATCTATTTGAACTATCAGACCTTTCAGATGTTTGGGTTGAAATGGATGTGTATGAGCATGATGCATCGCTGGTCTCTATTGGTCAAAATGTATCATTAGTATTTACTGCCATACCTGGGGAAGTTGTTGAAGGTGTCGTTGATTTTGTAAATCCCGTCTTGGATTCAAACTCAAGAACACTTAAAGTCAGAACCACCATTAAAAACGATAAAGGTTTTCTCAAGCCTGGCATGGTTGCGGATGCAACACTCAACGTAAAACTAGAAGGCCACCCCCTTGTGGTTCCACGCAGTGCCATCATTGATACAGGCAAACGTAAAGTCGTCTGGGTAAAAACAGGAGAAAAAAAGTTTCAAGCCAAAGAAATACATACGGGGTATGAGTCGCAAGGTTATGTTGAGGTAAAGCACGGTCTGAAAGAAAATGAAGAGGTTATCATTGATGGCAACTTTCTTCTGGATGCCCAAGCACAACTATTTGGTGGATATGAAGATATGAAACAGCAAGGCGCTGGTGGGCATAATCACTAGGATGCATAAAAAATGATCCAGAATCTCATAGAATATTCCATAAGAAATAGAACACTGGTTGTGATCATCTTTGTTCTCGTCGCGCTTCTATCTGTATTTAGTTTAAAAACTGCAAGAATTGATGCCATACCAGACATTGGAGAAAATCAACAAATCGTATTTACAAAATGGGATGGGCGCTCTCCCAAAGACATTGAAGAACAGGTAACTTATCCTTTAAGCATATTGCTTCAGGGAATCCCAGGAGTAAAAAATATCCGTGGTATATCTGCTTTTGGGTTTTCAACCATTTATGTCATTTTCAAAGAAGATGTTGATTTTTACTGGAGCCGTTCACGCGTTCTTGAAAAGTTATCAACTGCTGGTAGCGAGTTGCCAGATGAGGTCGTCCCCCAAATGGGGCCTGATGCAACAGGTTTGGGGCAAATTTACTGGTACACCATAGAAAATACGCCAGACAACCCACAACCTAAATCACTTGCAGAGTTACGTAGTATCCAAGACTTTTATGTTCGGTACCTTTTACAGGGCGTAGATGGCGTGAGTGAAGTGGCCAGCATCGGTGGGTTTGTTAAAGAGTACCAAGTCGATGTAGATCCGAAGAAATTATTTGCCTATGACATACATTTCAGCGCTCTGATTCAAGCCATACAAAACAGCAACATTGATGTTGGGGCTGAAGTCATTGAGGACGGAGATAGAGAATTTATTGTTCGAGGTAAAGGTTTTTTTAAAAACTTAGCCGACATAGAAAATGTTGTCATTGCGGTCAAAAATAAAACGCCTATTCGTGTCCAAGACGTAGCTTCTGTAGGCATCGGTCCTGCTTTTCGCAGAGGGGCGTTGGACAAAAATGAACAAGAAGCTGTAGGTGGTGTTGTTACCATGCGCTTTGGTGAAAACCCAAAAGAGGTCATTGATCAGGTTAAAAATAAATTGGAAATCATTGAAAGAGGCTTGCCTAAGGGCGTCAAGTTGGTTCCTTTTTATGATCGCACCGAGCTGATTGAAAATACCATCAGCACAGTATACTCCGCGCTAACCCAAGAGATTATTATCACCATTTTTATTATTCTGTTGTTTCTACTTCATTTTAAATCTTCTATTTTGGTTTCACTCACACTGCCTTTTGGTGTGGGAATTAGTTTTTTTCTCATGAAACTACTCAAGATTGATTCAAACATCATGAGCTTATCGGGCTTGGTCATTGCCATAGGTTCTATGGTGGACATGGGTATCATTATGACTGAAAACATATATGCCCACTTGGCTGATCATCCGTTGGCCAAAGCTAAAGAGAGAATTGAAATCATTGTAAAATCTGCACGGGAAGTAGGCCCAGCCATTTTAACGGCAGTTCTTACCACTATTGTTACTTTCTTACCTGTGTTTGGACTAGAAGGCAGCGAGGGCAAATTGTTTGTTCCTCTTGCATGGGCCAAAACGCTAGCCATGTTTGGTTCGGTTTTGGTTGCAATCATTCTTATACCTGCACTGTCAGTTTTTCTTTTAAAAGGAAAGCTTAAACCAATTGAGAAAAACAAGATCAGTTCATTTATTACAAGACATTATCGCCCAGCACTTCTTTGGGTACTAGATCATCGCAAAAAATTTCTTATTGCACCACTTACATTGATTCTTTTAGGCATGATTGCTTTCTCAAATCTAGGCAAAGAGTTTATGCCTTCTTTAAATGAAGGGGACCTGCTCTATATGCCCGTAACGACTCCCGATGTTAGTATGACCAAGGCCAAAGAATTATTGTCCTATACAGACAAGGTTCTTAAAGCCCACCCTTTAGTTGAATCTGCGGTGGGGAAACTAGGCAGAGCAGAAACTGCTATTGATCCTGCCCCTATTGCGATGTTTGAGACTGTCGTAAAGTTGATACCCGAATCCCAGTGGCCTGCTGGAAAAAGTATTTATGATGTGATGGAAGACTTGAATCAAGCTCTGCAAATACCAGGCATTGTAAATTCTTGGGATTTTCCTATTCAAACAAGAATAGGCATGATCTCAACAGGCATCAAAACACAAATTGGGATCAAAATCTTTGGAGATGATTTAAAGACATTGGAATCATTGGCTGCACATGTTGGCCGTGAGGTAGAAAAAGTTGAGGGTGCATATGGCGTGTATGCAGAACAAATTACAGGCAAACCCTATATTGAATTTGATATTGATCGTGTTGCCGCCTCACGCTTTGGTATCAATACAGGTACGATTAATAGCATCCTCCAAACAGCTGTTGGAGGCATGACCATAGGACAATTCTACGAAGGACGTGAGCGTTATCCGATCCGTGTACGGTACAAAAAAGAGCTACGTGACAGAATAGATGAGCTTAAAAGGGTTCTTGTACCAAGTCCTTTAGGCCAACACATTCCCCTAGAACAACTAGCCGACATTCAGGTTGTTACAGGTCCCGCTGCCATCCAATCAGAAAATGGCCTCCTACGTTCTACAGTATTGCTGAACGTAAAAGACAGAGATTTGATTGGTTTTGTTGAAGAGGCCAAATTACATATTGCTTCAAAAGTTGAACTACCCAAAGGGTATACAATCGATTGGGCCGGGCAATATGAAAATCAAAGCAGAGCAAACAAACGATTAAAGCTTTTATTGCCTCTTGCCCTCCTAATTAATCTCATCATTATTTTCTTTGGTCTCAAAAATCTTCGCAATGCTTCCATTGTATTTAGTGCAATTCCGATTGTGATGTCAGGTGGATTGATTCTGTTGTGGATCGGTGGATTTAATACGTCTGTTGCGGTCTGGGTAGGGTTTATTGCGCTCTTTGGAATAGCCGTTGATGATGGGGTGGTAATGATGACCTACCTGCAGAGCGCTGTAAAACAGCATAAACCAACCCAATGGAATGAGCTTAAGGAGTGTATTTTAGAGGCTGGAACACGTCGTATTCGTCCACTGATTATGACCACGTCAACAACCATTGCCGCTCTTTTGCCCGTAATGTGGGCAACCACAACAGGAAGCGAAGTCATGAAGCCAATGGCCATTCCTGCTCTTGGAGGCATGTTGGTAGAGTTGATTACATTATTTATGGTGCCAGTCACCTATTCCTATTTTGAACAAAAGCAACTTATGAAGTAGACTTCCAATGAAACTGCACCGAACTAAGAAGATATAGCGTCTTTGATAATGAGCCATGCGCCTCTTAATATAACTGCAGCGATGATCAAGCCAATCATTAGGTCAGGCCAGCGCTTATCTAGTTTCCACACAAGTACTCCCCCGAGGATCACCCCAATATTTGCGATAACGTCATTGGCTGAAAAAATCCAGCTTGCACGCATATGCACTTCTCCGTCTTTATGTTTTTTGATCAGAATAAGACATACAACATTGGCCACCAAGGCAATACCTCCCATTCCCATCATAAATAGAGATTCAGGCTCACTTCCAAAGGCAATTCTCCGAACAATATCCACAAATATCATAAACCCCAACAGGCATTGAAAGTATCCACTTGCTAGAGCCGCTTTGATTTTATGTTGAGCTGATCTCCCCACTGCATATAAAGCTATGCCGTAAACAATGGCATCTGCGAGCATATCTAATGCGTCTGCAATTAACGCGGTTGATTGTACAAACCATCCAACACCAATCTCAAAGAAGAACATGGAAAGATTTATGGCCAGAAGCCAATATAAAACTCCACGTTGTTCTTGGTCTTTAATTTCAATTTCACATCCACAGCCTGACATTTCACCACTCCCTATATCAGCTCTGCATCAATCGTCGAATGTTCGATTTGAAATTGGTTTCGCAGTATTTCTTTCAAAGCTTTTTTTACATTTCGTCTATTACAGGCTTTGTCCAGTATCACATGCCCTTCAAAACACAGTTTATGATCATCCAGTTGCCATACGTGAATATGAAAGGCTTTTTTGACGCCCTCAATCTTTTCTAAGGTCTCCTTGATTTCTTGTATGTTGATGCCATCTGGAGTTGCCTGCATTAGGATCAGTATGGCCTTGCTCGTGAGTACACTCCCATGAAAAATTACATAAAGAGAAATGCCCATGGTTGCGACCAAGTCCACAACGTACCACTGATAATAAATGATCAGAACACCTGCGATAATGACAACCACTGATGCAAGTGCATCTGACACATTGTGGATGAAAGCAGCTCGTATATTCATATTGCCTTTTGCACCCGCAGAGTATGTGAGAAGCGCCGTTGCAATATCAATCACCAGCGCAATTGCTGCAACCCATATCACTATCATGCCATCGATTGGCTGAGGATCCGCATAGCGAGCCATAGACTCGTACATGAGGTAAAGACCAACAAGAATGAGTAAAACACTGTTGATAAGGGTGCCTAAGATTTCAGCTCGTTTATACCCATAGGTCATCGATGGATTAGATGGTTTTTGTCCGATCTTTTGGGCAATCACGGCAATCAAGATCGCTCCCGCATCACTGAAATTGTGAAGCGCATCTGCCAGCAATGATAGACTTCCTGAAACGATCCCACCTACAATTTGGGACACGGTCAAAAAAACATTTATGCCAATGGCGATGTAAAGTTTTTTTGACCTCGTTTCATAGGTATGAAGATGTGCCACGTTCTAGATCTCTTTTCTCACCATATACCGACCAAATATGCTGTACAAACTTGGCAACACAACTAATGTCAATATTGTTACTAAGAACATTCCGACCACTACAACAGTGGCTAAAGGCCTTTGTACTTCCGCCCCCAATCCCGTTGACAGCATCATGGGTAAAAACCCAAAAATATCAATAAGTGCCGTCATAAGCACAGGTCTGAGCCGAACCATCGTTCCTGTACGCACCACTTCATCTACACTTAACCCTTGATTTCGGAGGGTATTGAAGTAAGTAACCAGAACGACCCCGTTGAGAATACTTATCCCCGACAGGGCAATAAAGCCAACACCTGCAGAAATACTAAACGGCATACCCATAAATTTCAGTGCCAACACCCCACCAATTAGGGACATGGGCGCACAGAAAAAAATGAGTAAGACTTGGCCTATGTTTTGAAAAGCAAAATAGATCATCATGAGAATAACCAACAGAGCTATAGGTATAAGGATCTTTAACCTTTCTTTTGCGGTTTGTAGATTTTTAAAACTTCCTCCCCACTCTATAAAGTAGCCTTCGGGCAATTTAATCTGTTCATCGGCAAGTTTTTGCGCCTGCGCAACAAATCCCTCGACGTCCCTTGTTTCAGGATTGATCAAAACAGCGACTCGTCGTTGAGAGTTCTCTCTAGAAACGGAGGAAAAGGTTTCCACATAGTCTATCGAAGCTACTTTCTCTATAGGAACAGTATACCCTTCGGAGATGCCAACCGGAAGTCTTCGTATGGTCTTGAGGTCCTTACGCTCTTCACCTGAAAGCCTGGCAACAATAGGATATCGCTTTACACCCTCATAAATACTTCCGATTTTCCTTCCACCTAGCGCTGTTTCGATAACATCTAGTACTGGACGACTACTAATGCCCAATTGGCTTAAAACATCTTGCTTGGGCGTATACTGAAGCATCGGGGCCTTACCACTGGATTCGGATTCTGCCTCCCCTACTCCCGGTATTTGACTAAGTACATTGGCCAGATCTTTGGAATAATCGATTAAGAGGTCCAGGTCATCACCATAGATTTTGGCCGAGACTTCAGCACGTGTCCCTTCAAGTAGTTCATTGAATCGCAGCTCAACGGGTTGGGAAATCAAAAGAGCTTGCCCAGGAACGGTCAATTCGAGTTTTTCCCGAACTGCATCAATAAGTTCTTTCTTGCTCTGAATTGCCCCTTTCCAATTCTTTTTATCATGAAGCATCACATAACTGTCTGAGATATTTACGCCCATTGGATCTGTGGCTACTTCAGCAGCACCCGTTCGAGCGAAAACATTTTTTACTTCTGGAAAAGATTTGATGACCTTTTCTGAAATGCGTTGCAAATCAACCGAGTTTTGTGTGCTAATGTTCGCAGGGCGAATAAACTGGACTGCAAAATCGCCTTCATCCAGTTTAGGAATAAATTCTGATCCCATCTGAGAAAACAAAAACACTCCCCCTACAATGGCAGCTACACCTAAAGACATCACCAGATACCTTGCTCTAAGCGCGTATTTCAAAACAGGTTGAAATAACTTTTCTGCAATACGCATCAGTATAGGTTTGCTTTCTCGAATTTTGCCGCTCATGATCGTCGCGCTTAAAGCTGGGACAAGCGTAAAGGACAAGAATAGAGCCGAGGCTAAGGCCATGATAAAGGTCTGAGCCATCGGAATAAACATTTTCCCCTCTACACCTGTGAGAACAAGCAGTGGAATGAAAACAACGATTACAATCATTTCCCCAAACCCTGCCGCTTTTCGAATTTCAATGGAAGCGTCAATGACTTCTTGCTTAACCTCTTTGCGGGACAAATCCCTTCCTAGTTCTTTTCCTTTTTCATGAAGGCGCCTTATGCAATTTTCTACAACAATGACCGCGCCATCTACGATAATACCAAAATCTAAAGCGCCCAAACTCATAAGATTTCCGGAAACGCCTCTCCATTTCATCAAAATAAAGGTGATCAATAGAGACAAAGGAATGACAATAGCCGTAATCAAGGCCGCACGCAGATTGCCAAGCAATAGCATGAGTATAATGATAACCAACGAAGCGCCCAAAACAAGATTATGTTCAACGGTACCCAATGTAGCGTTGACCATGGTAGACCGATCATACAAAACATTAAGTTCTACCCAATTTGGCAGTGTTTTTTTAATTTCTTCCAATTGCTCAACAACGTGAATCGACACCGTTCGACTATTTTCTCCCAGAAGCATAAAAGTCGTTCCAATGATAGATTCTTCGCCATTGACTGTCGCAGCTCCTGTCCGGATTTCTTTATCTAGTTTGACTGTAGCTATGTCTTTGACGCGTACGGCTTTTAAGGTCGAAAGTTGTTTGACAACCACATTTTCAATATCTGCAATTCCTTTGAGAAGCCCAATACCTCTAACCAAAAGTTGTTCGCCAGTTTGTTCGATATAACTTCCACCCACATTAATGTTGGTTTGTGTGATAGCTCGTTCTACGTCATCAACATGTATTCCGTATTGAGTCATTTTCAGAATATTCGGTTGAACAAAAAACTGTTTCTCAAATCCCCCGATCGTATTAACCTCCGTCACGCCCCTGGTGGTTAGAAGTCGTGGCTTGATCTGCCATTCTTGAATAGACCGTAGCTCCATAAGCTCGAGCAATCGTTTTTCAGGGTCTTGAGAGGGATCTTTCGCTTCTACTGAGTAATGTACAATTTCCCCTAAACCGGTACTGATAGGACCCATCTGCGGAATCATGTTTTCGGGAAGCTCTATGGTTTGAAGTCTTTCAGAAACCAATTGCCGCGCGCGATATATATCAAAGCCTTCGTCAAACACGACTGTAACTTGTGATATCCCGTATCGAGAGATGGACCGAACCGTATCTACACCTGGCATTCCATTCATCGCGTATTCAATGGGAAAAGTAATCATACGTTCTATCTCTTCAGGTATAAGACCTCCCACGGGAGTATTAATTTGTACTTGTGTATTGGTAATATCGGGTACCGCATCGATGGATAATGTTTGAAATGACTTGACGCCAAATACAGCCAGTGCTCCTGTAATAAGAAAGATTAAAAACCTATTTTGTACGGAAAATTTGATAATTTGATTAATCATGTCAGTGCCTTTCTAGTGTCCGTGACTATATTCTGAGGTGTCTTGTGCATATACGTCTGCCACGCGTAATAATTCAATGCCTTTGATAACGATATGATCACCTGACTCAAGAGGAGTCTTGATTAAATAATGATTCTTTTCCTCTTTTTTGACCCTAACTGGAATCAGTTTAAAAAAATGATCCTGGTGGCGATAAATACCTGTGGTGTTTTTAATTCGTATCAATGTCGATTTGGAAATGCGGAATACATTCTGATTTACCTGTTGAAGTTCAATGCCTAGCGCATCATATGCTTGCGAAGACAAACGAAACCCCTTCTCATCGTGAATTTCAACAACAGCTTTGCCTTCGCCTACTTTACGACTGCTTTCTTCGTGTTCCTCATGTTCTCCATGTTTCTTTTCACCTTCGTGATCTTCATCTTCATCATGCTCATCATGTGATTCGTGTTCACCATGCGACTCTACTTCGTCAGCATTTTCGCTTTTGTGTTGTTCAGGTGAGTGTTGATGTTCTTTTGTTTCAGCGAGAACGACGTGGGTAAATGTCAAACAAACAAAAACGATGACCAACATCCAATTAAAAAGCTTGATTTGTATCAATATATTTTTCATTAGAGTGTTTCTTTGTCTAAGTTCCCTGTTAGGCGATAAATATTCCATAAGGCTTCAATTGCTTCTAGCTCAACTGAAAGTTGCATCTGACTAAAATCAATAAGCTGTCTGTGAGCTTCGATAACCATGTTTGCTGGTACAACCCCCCTACGAAATAGAGACTCAAGCCGCCTATGTTTTATTTCCATTGATTCCTTCCCTTCAATCGAATGAAGTGATTGGTAATAGCGAAGATATTTTTGTTTCCAAATCTCTAAATCCAACAATGTTTTTTGTTCGACGTTCTGAAAAGCCAATGTCGCCTTTTTCACGTTGGCATTCTCAAAAGCGCGATTCCCTTTGTTTTTATTCAACAGAGGAAGCGGCATGCTCAAGGCAGCTCCAAATAAAAGTGAATCCGTTCCCTGACTTCTCCCATATCCAACTGCTGGACCTAGGCTCAAATTCGGCGTTTTCTTTGCGTTTTCTTGGGCAAGTTGGGTTTGCGCAATATCAAGAACCTGTTTTGCATCAAGCACTTGTACAGAATTGGCAACACCTGTGAACATATCTGTATTCGATATCAGCACAGAAGCTGAAGGAAGAATGTTTTCCTTATTAATCGATGAACAGCCACTAAAATACATTAAGTATCTCTCTATGGCATTTCTCTCTGCTTTTTTTTGAATAACGTTAAAACCATAAGAACTCGATGCGAGCTCTAGCGTATCCATTTCTATTTGTTGTTGCGGAGATAGCGATGGTAAACGCTTCAGGCGCTTTCGCATGTGCTGAAATGTTTCTATTGCCTCATTATAGAGAGAAGTGAGCTTTTCTAGCTGTTGGAGTTGATAGAGTTTCATTACAGTATTGATCACAACACTTTCACTGACATTTCTTTTTTGCAGTTCGCTCATTTGAATTTGAGCTTCCGCAGATTTAATTCTGGCAGACCTTTTACCTCCTAACTCAAAAGTATGTTGAAGTGAAAATAATGTATCCGCAGCAAATTCTGAGTTTGTATCTCCAAATAACATTTCTGCATCCAGATTCGGATTGGGTCTTTGCTTGGATATATCAATTAATTTTAGTTGTGCTTCACTTTGAAGCTCAGCTTCTAATACCAATGGATGGTTTTCCTTGATCCTATTTAGTAAATCATTTGCATTTTTAAAGTCACACTGATCTTGCCCATAAACAGTATTAACAAATATGCCAATAAAGAAAAATATGCTCATTTTCATGGCGAAATCGCCTTTCTATCTTGCTTTTTTAAGAAGGTTTCCTGAAAAACACAACCAACAAAGACTTATATAATTTGAATGTATATATAGAAAATTTCTTCTCCGAAATCTGGAGAGTCATTTTTATAAAACTAGCTTAAGATTTAAGGGGCTGAGGTGGTTCGCCCAAGACATCAAGTGGCAATTTAGATATGTGTTGGCGTAATTGGAAAACGCGTGAAGTCACATGAGTGAAATTTTGGTTTTTTATGATCGATGGCAACATCGCCAAATGCAACCCATTACAATGACACTTACAATGGCTGTCATTACAGTCTTCACAATCGTCATCCGTTGTTTCAGACAATGTATTTATAGTTGAGTACTCGATTTCATCAAATGTCTGATGTTCAGAAAAACTCTTAATTTCAGCTAAATTCCCCATAGAAAAGCAAAATATAATCAACAAGCATAATACCTTTGAAAACCTTTTTTCCATTGGCATACATTTTACTAAAAAACACTTGGATAGTAAATTAAATATTATAATGCTCTGCTTCATAGCGCTTGATATGTATTGATGATAAGTAGCCTGTACGTCAAAATCTAAATTGATCAATCGTAAAATATACTGCCTTAATTTCTATTTTGGTATTGCGTGAATTCTAGGTCATATTTGGTCTAATTATTCTCAAATCAAGGCAACCTATCCATGTAAATCAATTTCACTTACAGCTCATTTTTTCAAATCAGTTAAAAGCATTTTTGAACGAACTTCTTCAAACTTCAATAAAGACAATACCTTTTTATCAACTGATATATGATGAAAATCAACAAGATCTGTATCTGTATTTATGAAGAACTGAAAAGTTACTAGATTATAGTCTTCTTTTCTTCTTATAATATCAACCTGAACACACACAACATTCTCACTATAACCTGAAGGAACAAATGCCTTCCACTTCGCTCCACCCGACATTCCTGCAGTTTCAGCTACCAGACTACCAACTTTCATTGTACCCGTAAAAGTCTCAATATATGTTGATTGTAATTATCATTTTGGTCACAACCAAGAACAAAAATAAGAAAAAGAGGAACTAAGAATTTAAATCTATGCATCATTACCTACCCTAGCTGAATCTAATTATCCCCAATTATAACACCTCACATGTGTGGTGGTCAAGTATGAGGTGTTGGACGAAAATCAACTTATGTCTCTACAAATTGAAATAGGTATTAAGCTAGGAAACCGAATAAAAGAGCTCCGTAAGAAAAATAATTTAACGCAAGAAAGTCTTGCAGAGCGTTCAAATGTTAGCGTAAAGCATATCCAAAGACTTGAAAGCAAAACCCCATGTGGGGTAAGGCTCGTTACGCTATATCAATTGGCTCAAGCTCTTGACATCAGTCTTTCAAAACTAGTAAATTTCAAATAAATACGCAATTACTCGAAATCACTTTTCTTCAATTTCATCGAATTTTGTTTTCATTGTTGGGTTGTTTTTGGTGAGTTTCTTCACGGTTAGATCGTCAGCTTTGTTGTTCGCTATTCTAAGATTGTCTTCTGAGCGGATTAGGTTTTCTTTTGTTTTTTGAAGTTGAATAATCGATTTATCTATACTGTCTACTGCGGCTTTGAACTTCTCTGAGGCTAGTCTAAAGTTACGTCCAAACGATTCTCGAAAATCATTGAGTTCGTTCTCAAAGTTGGTTACATCGATGTTCTGAGCCTTAACCACGGCAAGTTCTGACTTATACTGCATAGCATTTACTGCCGCATTTCGTAGCAGTGTGATGATGGGTATAAAGAACTGTGGGCGTATCACATACATCTTGGGGTATTTGTACGACATATCAACAATACCAGTATTATAGAGCTCATTGTCAGCCTCTAGTAGTGACACAAGAACGGCATACTCGCAGCCCTTTTTATTCCGGTCGGCATCCAACTTGTTCAGGAAGTCCTCATTCTTCTTCTTGGTTGAGGTTTCATCGCCTTCATTCTTCATTTCAAACATGACACTAATGATCTCGGTCTTACTTTCATCCGCTTCTCGGTAAATGTAATCACCTTTCGTTCCAGAGTTATAGTCAAGTTTAGTGTTTGAAAAAAGTCAGGCAGCATGCTGTTGATTTTGTTTTTGTAGTTGTTGATTAGCGACTTCGATACCATCGACATACTTGGTCATCAAGATGACCTTGGCCAGATGATCGAAGCCACGCAGTTTCCTCCATTTGCTTTGAGCCGCGATCCCCAGTTTGAACATCATGGCCAGCATGGTGTCTCTGGATAAACAGCCCTTGGTTTTCTTGGTCCTGTGCCGAATGGTGGCAAAGGTTGATTCAATCGGATTGGTCGTCCGTATGCTCTGCCAGTGTTTGGCCGGGAAGTCGTAAAACGTCAGCAAGCTATCCTGGTCTTCAAGTTTTTTGGTGGCTTTGGGATACTTGTCTTCGTACGTTTTGATAAACAGATTTAGAGCTTTCTGTGCACCTTCTTTACCCTCTGCCATGTAGACATCATGCAGCATGGTCTTGGCCCGTGGTTGGATTTTCTTTGGTAGGCTATTGAGAACGTTCTTGGTTTTATGCACCCAACATCTCTGATGGCGTGTTTCAGGATACTTCTGATCCAGAGCAGACCAAAAACCCAAGGCTCCATCTCCAATGGCCAGCTTGGGACAGTTCATCCCCTGATCCTCAAGTTGCCTGAGAACCTCTAGCCAGCTTTGCGTGGATTCTCTGACACCATCCTCAATGGCCAAAAGCTCTTTTTTACCATATTCATCCACACCAATGATCACCAGTGCACAGAGCTTGGTATCTTCAGCTCTCAGGCCACTATAAATGCCATCGGCCCATAGATATACCCATTGCTTCTTGGAGAGATCTCGTTTGCGAAAAGCATGGTACTCATCCCGCCAGGCTTGTTTCAGACGACTTATCACACTCGAAGATAGTCCCTTGGCATCCACGCCAAGTAGTGATTCTAGAGCTTCTTTCATCTGCCCCTGCGAGATACCTTTCAAGTACAGCCACGGTAGGGATGCTTCTACAGACTTTGTTTTGCGAACATATTTGGGCACCAGGCAAGATTGAAAACTCACCGCTTCTCCAAACTGGGACCGGACTTTGGGTATTTTTACTTCTACTTGGCCGATACCGGTTTGAATCGTTCTTTCTGGATGATGACCGTTGCGAACAACCCGGGATCGTCCTTTCAATGCCTGTTCTTCAAACAATAACAGACACTCGGCTAGCTCGGCTTCTACAGCCTTGGCGATCAAGTCTCGAGCTCCATGACGTATCACTTCTGTCAATGGATCTTCAAACTTGACGTCTTCATTTATTTTACGTACTTCATTCATGGCGTGTCTTTCCTTTCTGGATAAGTTATTTTTCGTTACAAAAAACAACTTACACGCCACCTTCTATCTCCTCAAACACTACTTTCGGCTATAACTCATCGCTCTGCCCTACTAGGCTTATTTCAAAACCTTGATCTTCTAAATTGTATCGTCTCCATTTGCGTCTATGGAGCTGATAAAGTGTGTTGACCTGAAAACCGCAGCCTTTCGTATTTTCGACAAAGAAAAAATAAGTTTTAGATAGATGAAAAAAATAAACCGTGTCGCCGTCTTTAGGACCTTCGATACTGTCTAATGTAAAAAAACCATCATCCATAAGAAGACTAGCGCTACATGGTTTAGAATCTTTGGCAATATAAGTAACGGAAAGTTTCCCACTGGTTTCTTTGATCAACAGTTCTAGAAAAAACTCAATATAGTCAGTGTCGTTATTTTGATTAATCTGGTGGGGTGAAAGGTTCGGGACGTTTACCTCAAAATGTCCAGAACTTAAATTTGATATTGACTGCTCCATTTTTTACATCAGGCCTCGTAACTGGATTCTGCTTTCATCAAATTTCGATTGAAATTTTAGGCAAATAGAATCCTTTGCCTCCCTTTTCTTCTTGGGTGTAACTATAATTGATTTGTGCGTTAAATTCTACAAACATATGGAAACCAAATAAGCTATTTCTTGCATAACTGGCTTGATTCTTTTATGGATTTTGTATGACGATAAAAGCCCTTTTGGCCCTTATCCTTTTCTTTTGCCTTCCTCTGTATGCCCAAGATGTATTGCATCCCTGGGCTGGATATAGCTTCAATACGCTAGAAGCTGCTTTTCAAAGCGACCCTATGCTTGGAGACCTGATTGCAGCCATTGAAAGGCCTAAGGGCAAGGTTTTTAAGTATTTTACCGGCAATGATATTTTTGTTCGCAAAAGTGCAAATGAATCGGGGCTTAAAGTCCCAGATAACCCAGAGCTGGCACCCAACGAAAGTAGCACCCTCTCCCCTGATAATACGATTCATATACTTGCCAAAATCAAGGTCAAAATCACTTATGATTTGAGTAAAATTGATCTTGAGTTGATTGAACGCATTACAGCAGAAAGCCTCAAAATAGACCCTGACTTTATTGATCCTGAACTGGTCGACGTAGAAGAAAAGGATGACTCTGCTACTTTGGATGATTTTTCTGGAGAATCAGTACAAATCACTGCCTGGTGTAAAATCCACGATATTTATCGGACAGATTTGGGCAACACGACGCAAACAAAAGCGTATTTAAAGCTGTTCGCGGATAGATGTAAAGGCACCACTTTGGGCCAACTCTCCAACCAACTTAAACTTTTGAAAATTTTCAAAGAAGCTAACTTATTACAGCCCAGCGTAACCCAACCCAAGATCTATACTGTCGAACGCACCAATACAGGAGAACTGCTCAAACTTGTTGAAACAGACTGTGAAAACAAAACTTATGAGAAAAACAGTAACTGTTACCAATTTGAATAGACTCCACTAGAACAAAAGAGTCTGCTGAATATCTTTTGTGATCGGGGTAACATTATGCTCCGAAGCCTTTTTTGGTTTCTGTTTCTTGACTGTTTGAGAATACATGCGCCATCTGGCCTTTTCCGACTGCCACCCTGCTCCATGGCCTTTTAGCAAGCGTTTTCTCTCTAACTCAGGAAGCGCCTGGAACTTTGCATATTTTTCATTTTCGGAGTCAATTCGATCAGATTTTTGACGCATGATTTCTTTCTGAGACTTTTCCAGCAACTTTTGGTTTTGCGCTCTGAGCTGAATGTTTTCCAACTCGCTTTCAACGGCTCGTACGTATGGTGCACAATAGCTTAAAAACCTTGAGAAGCTATGTGTATCTTGGTGATCATTCACAAAGCGGTCTACGATTTTCTTCTGGTTTTCAATATCAAGCACGGTTTTGGGCAATTGGCAAAAGGTTGCATATTCCTTCTCGAGTCTAGGCTGTCCATGCTTGAGTTTGAGTTTTTTAAAAAAGTAGGCAAAAATTTCATCACTCCAGCCTGTGGTGTTGTAGCTTTCTTTTGTTTGAGCAAGTATTGTTTTAGCTTTTGTAGTGTATGTATCTGTTTCTACCTCTAGGGTACTATTGGTTTTTACCCCTACCCCAATATGTTTTTTTACCTCCACGGTACTGTCATTTATGACCTGATCCCTACTATCAATTTTTACCTGATAGGTATTGTTGTTTTTTACCTGAGGGGTACTATCATTTTCTACCTGATCATTTTCAATTTCAAATAATGAATAGGTAGATGGTGCATTGCCATTGGACTGGTGGTAGTTTCTCTTTTTATAGAGGAAGTGGAGTTGACAGAGACTGTTGAC